>JAGOFO010000290.1 GCA_017997155.1 Myxococcota bacterium | reverse complement strand
GGTGTCCTGTGAAACCGGACTTGAATCGATCGGACAGGTCAATGCTCCGATTATCGGTGGAGACCCTGTGTCCGACGGATCGTGGCCCGCCGTCGGCGGAATCACGCTTTTTCCGGACTCGATGTGCTCGGGCACGCTGATCGCGCCCAGGGTGGTCGTGACCGCCGCCCATTGCATCAAGGACGAAAACCCGACCGTGTTCACCCTTGGCTACGACATGGATGACGGGACCGACTATCAGGTTGCCCAGAAGTACTATCATCCGGATTACGATGAAGGAGATGTTTTGAATAATGACCCGGGCAGTCACGACGTCGGTGTCCTGATTCTGGAAAAAGACGTCACCGGTGTCACGCCCGCCGAACTCTTTACCGGCGATTTCACAACGTTCGACGGCGATGACATCATCTTCGTCGGATATGGGAAACGCTCGGTTACAGAGCAGCTTTACGGTCTGAAGTATCAGGTCACACTGACGATCCAGGACATCGACGCGAACGGTTTCTGGAACTACACCAGCAGGCAGGATCCCCACAATACATGCGGTGGCGACTCGGGCGGGCCAGGCTTCATCCTTTCCGGCGGCAAGTACTACATCGGCGGGTTCGTGTCATCCGGCGACGGCGAGTGCGTCGAGGATGGCTACAACATGCGGGCCGACGATAACGCCGAGTGGCTTCTTGACATGGTCGAGCAGTATGGGGCCGGTCAGACCGAATCGGTGTGCGGAAACGGCGTTTGCGAGGACGACGAAAGCGCCGAGAGCTGTCTCGACGACTGCTCGGCCGGGATCACGCTCTGGAGCGAGTGCGGGCAGGACTATTCCTGTCAGGGCGAAATGTTCTGCCTGCAGGTCGGTCAGACGGACTTCAGGTGCACGGTCGAGTGCGACGACTTCGAACTGGGCGGCGGATGCCCGCTGACCAGCATGGCGTGCTACGAATTGCAGGACGGTTCCGGCGCGTGCGTTGAGAAGGGCATCGAGTGCGGCGACGGCATCTGCGAGTACGGCGAGACGGCGGCGTCCTGCGCGGTCGACTGCGACCGGGATTGCGGCGACCTGACCTTCGAGGGCTGTTGCGACGGCACCACTGCCGTGTACTGCGACAACGGCCAGTTCAGGACCGTCGAGTGCGGCCCGGATATGGCGTGTGGCTGGGTGACCCAGGGCGCCTACTACTTCTGCGTCGAGGGACAGGCGACCGCGGATCCGTCCGGTGAACTGCCCATGTCCTGCGATGCATTCTCATATCAGCAGTGCGGCGACGGTGAGTGCACCGGCAGCGAGACCACGGCCTCGTGCCCCGGCGACTGTGATGGCCCGGTCGAAACCTGTGGCAACGGGACGTGCGATAACGACGAGACTACCGAATCCTGCCCCGCGGACTGCAAACCGGTCGCTAACGAATGCGGCGACGAAATATGCGCGAAAGGCGAGGACTGCGATTCCTGCCCGCAGGACTGCGGCGCCTGCCACGAGGACCGCGACGCGACCGGCGATTCCGACGTCATTGCCACCGCCGACTCGACGATCTCCGACGATGCGACCACATCGGGAGATACCGGAGTCGAGACCACGGGCGGCGGATGCACGGCCGGTCCTGCCGGAAGTGGCGCAATCTCCCTCCTGGTGCTGTTTTTCCTCTCACTGGCCATGTTCGCTCTGAGGCGCAGGGGCTTCCCTGTGGTATAGTTCATCAAGCCGGCTGTTGATGCAGGTTCTTGATGAGTTTCATCCTTCAGTATCCCGGTAACGCGCGAATCGAGGCCGTAGCGGGGCGCATCGACATGGTCGGGGCGGCTCCTTCGGTTGAAACGGCATCGTCCATACTTGACGATCTTCAAGCAGCGTGGGACGCGGGATTAGACTATAACTCCACGGTTCGCGCGGTGCGGCTGTTCGTGCAGGCCGCGGTTTACGTGGCGCCGCCGGCCGCGATGGTCACCGACTCGACTCAACCGCCGGCCCATGACCGATGCCGCCTGGCAGAACGATCGCTGTCACTCGCGCGCAACACGTGGGCTCCATGCATCGGACTGCTTGACGCCGACGACGCGATCCGCGCGTGGCAGGCCATCGACGGGCTGTACGCGGCCATCATCTCGGGTCACCTTCACGAGGATGTCATCACCGCCGGGTTTGGACACATCGACAAGGCACCTTATCCCGCTCCGGCAACAGCCGCGGTGATTCTGCGCCGCATGCTGTCCCTGGGTCTTATGGATACCAGGGTAACGTCGCTGGTCGACTATCTTCAGAAATTCGCTCAATTCCCCCAGGAACTGGCGCTTGCAATCGGGACATTGTCCAGGCTGGACTGCCAGCTGCTGAAGGTGTCGCTGGGCAGGTCGGGAACCGCTGTCGACGCATTGGCCGAGCTGCGCCGGATGGACGAGTCCGTGTCGGACACGTTCGGAAGCGAGTTCTTCGTGGACATCGAGGGCGAGGACATCCAGAAGATCGGGGACATCCTGACCAGACAGGTGTTTCAGGCCAAGTCCGAATGGGACATGAATGACCAGTTCCTCAGCGATTACA
>JAGOFO010000289.1 GCA_017997155.1 Myxococcota bacterium | reverse complement strand
GGCCGCAGCCTGCCGAGGCCCTGGGGGCCGTGGACAGGAACCGCGGCTGGTGGTAAGTTCCGCGGCCATGAGTGCAGCCAAGAAAGCATGGTTGTTTCTTTTTGTCGGGATCGTCGCCGCCAGCCAGTCCGGGAACATCGTGCGTCTCTCGGATGCGTCGCCGTTCGCCATCTCGGCGTGGCGTCTGGCGATCGCGTCCCTTCTTCTGGCGCCGCTTGCCGGCAGCAGCCTTGGACGGGTGGTGCGTCTGGGACGCTCGGACGCCGTCCTGCTGTTGTTGGCCGGACTGGCTCTTGCGCTTCATTTTTTCGCCTGGATCGCGGCGGTGCAGCACACGACGGTGGCCAATGCCGCCATTTTCTTCGCAATCAATCCGGTGCTCACTTCCGTGGGCGGCTGGCTTTTCTTCCGCGAGCGTCCCTCTGCCAGGCTGGCGGTCTCGATCCTTCTCGGCCTTGTGGCCGTCATCTTCATCGGGGTCACGGACTTCGATGCGGACCCTTCCCGTTTCTATGGAAACGCCCTGGCCGTGCTGGCGTCAGTGCTTTTCACCACCTACTTTTTGCTTGGGAAGCGTGTTCGCAGGTCGGTTGACAGCGCGGCTTACGTCACTTGCGTATACGCGGTCGGCGCTTTAGTCGCTTTCATCGCCCTCGGCTTCGCCGGTTCTCCCATCGTCGACTATTCCGCGCGGAACTGGGTCTGCTTCCTGCTCATGGCGCTTATCCCCACGATGATCGGCCATACATCGATCAACCACGCCGTAGCGCACATTCACGCGGGTCGCATCTCGGCCGCTCTGCTGATGGAGCCTCTCACGGCCGGCATCGGAGCCGCCATCTTCTGGGGTGAAGGCGTGGGGGCGCACACGGTCGCCGGTTACGTTCTGATCTGTGCTTCGGTACTGATTCTGGTACTGGACCCGGCCGCAGGAGTCAGGCTCGCGCGCTGCAAAGACACGCCCTAGTGAAGCTCATCCCAGCGTTTTCCGACACCAGGTTGTGCCACAAGGGGCACGGTCAGAGTGGCCGCGGTCTCCATCTCCTGAATCAGCGCGTTCCGTGCCGCCTCGACATCCGCGTCGTCGACCTCCAGGACCAACTCGTCGTGGACCTGCAGCACAATGTCGGCGCGCAGACCCTGGGCGCGAAGCCGCTTGTCCAGTCTGACCATCGCAATCTTGATGATGTCGGCAGCGGTTCCCTGAACCGGCATATTCAGCGCCATCCGCTCGGCCGCTGTCCTGAGCTGATGGTTCGCAGAGTTGATGTCGGAAATGCGCCGCCGCCGTCCGAACATCGTGGACGAATAGCCGGTCGCGCGTGTCGTTTCGATCGCGTTGGCCATGAACGTCCTGATTCCCGGAAAGGCAGCGAAGTACTCGTCGATTATCTGCTTCGCCTCGCGCTGGCTGATCTTCAGATCTCCGGCCAGACGGAATGGTCCCATCCCGTACAGCAGTCCGAAGTTTACGACCTTCGCGATGCGCCTCTGTTCAGACGACACATCGCCGGACACGTGAAATATTTTGCGCGCGGTCTCGGCGTGAATGTCCCTGCCTGCCGCGAAGGCGTCCGCCAGATACCGGTCCTGTGCGAAGTGCGCCAGAACACGCAATTCGATCTGGGAATAGTCGGCAGAGACAAAGGTTCGTCCGGCCGGTGCCAGGAAAGCATGCCTGATCCGGCGTCCCGCCTCGGTCCTGATTGGGATGTTCTGAAGATTGGGATCCGATGAAGAAAGCCTGCCAGTCGCGGTCACCGTCTGATTGAACGATGTGTGAATCCGTCCGTCGGTCGGGTCGACCAGCCCGAACAGCGCGTCGGCGTATGTGCCTTTCAGCTTGGCCAGACTTCGGTATTCGAGCACCAGTGCTGGTACTGGATGCAGTCCTGACAGTTCTTCGAGCACCTTAACGTCTGTCGAGTATCCGGAAGCCCTCTTTTTGCCGGTCGGAAGGCCCAGACGATTGAAGAGAACGTCCGCGAGCTGCTTCGGTGATGCGGGGTTGAAGGCCATCCCGGCCGCATCGATGATTCGCTTTTCGACCGTCCGCAGTTCCTCGCCAAGCGTCCTGGAAAGCTCTGAAAGCGAGTCCGTGTCGACCAGTATCCCTTTCATTTCCATCCTGGCGAGCAGCGCCGCCAGGGGAATCTCGACCTCGCGAAGCAGGAATCCCAGGTCGTCGCCGGAAGCGGCCTCACGAAGTGCCGCCGATGCCTGTCTGGAACCTGTCGCGAGCTTGGCAAGAGACTCCGGAGAGCAGTCATCCGCGTCGATGGACGACCCGACCGTCCGTTCGATTACTTCCGGCAGCGCGAACCGTCCGCCTTCGGCGTCCAGAAGATAGGAGGCAAGAACCGGGTCAAAACGTGGCGCGGTCGGAGTCTGTCCTGTCGCGGCAAGCGTCCGGGTCAATTCCTTGTAGCCCGCCCCGGTCCAGTCGGAAAGCAGCGCCATCAGAGCATCGGGAGCGTGCCTGACGGCATCGCCCAGACGAAAAACGACACACATTCCATCCGGATGCAACGCGGCCGCCAT
>JAGOFO010000288.1 GCA_017997155.1 Myxococcota bacterium | reverse complement strand
AGCGAGGGCACCGCGGCCACGGTGTCGATACCCAATGCGCCGAATACATTGAATATATCGCCAATCACGCCCGGATTGTGAAGCAACGCTCCCACACCGGGAAACAGGGCCGCACCGGCCTCCGGCACCATGTAATCCTCGGGCGCCAGTTCAAGAAACCTCTTCGTCAGCAGTTCCGCGTCTACGGAAAATGCCGACTCATCGCACGGACGCACTCCGGACTTCACCAGCCTGGCCCGCAGATCGAAAAGAGCGGTTTCCACATCAATCTCGTGCAGGCACGGAATGCGGCAGGACATGCAGCCGGTGCACTGGTAAACGGTACGCACGGACTCCACGTCCAGACCGCGGAAACCGCGTTCATGCAGCCAGCCAGCCATCATCTTGGCCTGCGGGGTCCATGCGCTGTTTCCGGTCGCGGCGACCACAGGACAACGGTCCATGCAAAGTGACGGACAGAACGCGCACAACTCGAACACCTTGCCGTCGTCAGCCATTGATGACCTCCAGATCGCCGAAGATCCCGGCCGGATCCAGCTTTTCAGTGATCCGCCGCCCCATTCTTTCAATAACGGGATTCGACCTGGCGGCATACTCGCCAAGGAAGGCGGCCGGAAGCGACTGACCGGGTTCGCGCGGCAGAAGACGCATTGTGGCGCCAAACGGCGTGAAATATGTCACGTGAATCTCGGGCGAATCACTGCCGCGCCGCAGTTCCTGCGAGGTCAGGTCGCCCAACAGGGACATCAGTGCCCCCGTTTCCATGAAAAGCTCACGCGCCTCGTGAAGTTCGACCGCCGCGTGAAGGCGGACGTCCGGTGTCACCGGTTCCGGGGCGAGTCCCAGCGGCGCCATCACGTCGGAAAGCACCTCAATCGAACGCGAAACGTCCTGCCTGTCGCCACCAAGTTGCAGCGCCAGCCTGGCGGGCCGCCTGTTGCCAACGTCCGACGGAACGCGCACCACCACCATCGCCCACTCCGGCCGGACACCGCGCTGAATCAACGTGCGCACAGCCGAAACGGCCGCGACCGGGTCCGATGTGCCATACGCGACGGCCTCGCGCACCTGGGGCACCTTGAACACCTTCAGCGTGACCGACGTCACGACTCCATTGACGCCACCGCGTCCGATCAGCAGATACCGCAGATCTGGCCCGGCTGCCCGCCTTGGGGCCACCCTTGACGAAAAGGCAGTCCCGTCCGCCAGGTACCCTTCCATACCCAGACAGTTCGTCCGGATCGAGCCATACTTCGGGCTGCCATTGAAGCAATCCGCCATGGCGATGTACTCACCGACATTCAGCCCCATCTGATGGCGCGGGACGAATCCCAGGGTCAGCCCCTTCTCCTGAAGGTAGTTTTCCAGCAGGGTCATCGGCAATCCCGCCTGAACGGTCACGGTCAGTGACTTCTGATCCAATCCCACTATCTGGTCTATTCTGGACAGATTCAGCCTGACGCGGTCGTGCTGGGAAGTGACCGGCGGCCCCTGCCTGGTCAGCTTCAGGCGCTTGGCGGCCGCCTCCTCGAGGATCATCGAAATCTCGGAAGGATAGTCAGGGGTGTACTCACGCCCGCCCATCGCGGGCGGCTGGGTGGAGACCGACTCCTGCTGTCTCTTGTTCGCGTCCGGCGCCTCGAACAGCTTCCCCGGATTCAGCAGGCGATCCGGATCCACCACGTCGCGGATCGCGCCAAACGCCCGTGCCCCGCCCTTCCATTCCCATCCCAGGAAGGACGACTTCATCAGGCCGACCCCGTGGTGATGACTTACGGTCGCGCCGGCGGTCATCGCCTTTTCCAGCGCTGTCTGCACGGCCCAGTCATACAGGGCCAGAGAGCGTTCACCGGCGGGTGCCTTGCCTGCCAGGGTAAAGTATACGGCACAGCCTTCTTCGTATGCGTGAGAGAAGTGCGCCATTATCGCGACGCGCTTCTTCAAGGCGGAATGAACCGCGTGATAGATGGCCGCGACATCCTTCCAGACGCCGGCGACTTCAATCGTCTCGGCGAACGCGCCCTGCGCGAACGTCTTGGGCAGCTTCCAGGAAACGGCGTACCGCTTGCGATACCATGCCTCGCCAGGCTCGGGCCCAAGGGCGGTGCCACCCACGGCCAGCGCCAGTTCGTTGGCCCTGACCAGCGCCGTTCTGGTCTCGGACTCGGTGCCCTCGAACCCCATCACCAGCATGGACGGCAGCGGCATCGCGTCCATCAGGTTGAACACCATCGCCGGGTGCTCCAGCACCTTGCCCAGCATCGGCCCCGACACCATATGGCCGATATCGCCCTGCAACCCGGCAAGAAAGCCGCGCGCGGACGGTGCCGCGTCACCGGAGGCTGCATGTTTTTTCTTCGACGAAAGGCTGTTCATCAAGGTATCCAGAGGATCGTACAGACGCATCATTGTCGGCCGGACGTCCGCCTGCATGATCTCACGCATAGCGTCCAGTCCCTGCTCCATCCTGGCGAACTTGAACCCCGAAAACCGCCGACTGACCGGGGCCGCGGCCACGCGCATACGCAACGAAACGATGATCCCCAGCG
>JAGOFO010000065.1:8752-11533 GCA_017997155.1 Myxococcota bacterium | reverse complement strand
GGCTTCTTCGTCCATCCTCTTTCCCATAGCCCTACGTCCTGCTCTTGCCCTCGCCATCATACTCCTCCATACGGGACATTATCCCGCTGCAAAAGTGTCAACCTTGTTTGGGGGGACAAGACATTTCATTGTACGGAACATGGAAACACTATGTCAACCACATGGAAAATCTCTTTCTGGAAAGCGAGGCAACACTCTATGAAATCAGCAACAACCTATGCAAAAGCAGCTAATTACGGCCGGAATAAGAACAGGCGCGGCAAAGACGGGCGACGTGGCGCGGCAAAGACGGGCGACGTGGCGCGGCAATCATCGGATACGGTTTTGCGGCCGGTCAGGACCCCATGAACTCCGCGATCTCGCCCAGATCGTCGAATATGATGTCAGGCTTCAGTTCGGATGCGGCAACGTCGTCCAGCGTGGTTTCACCGGAAAGCACCAGGGTCGCGACCATGCCCGAATCGACCGCCATCCTGATGTCGGTGTAAAGCCGGTCGCCGCAGTACGCGATATCCGCCGCCTGCAGCCCCAGTTTGTCGCACAACGCGCCGATCATCAGACGGCTGGGCTTGCCGACCACGAAATCCGGGTCGCGGCCTGTCGAGGTGCGCACCAGCGCCAGCATGGCGCCGACGTCGGGGATGTAACCGCCGTCCACCGGACAGTTGTTGTCCGGATGCGTCGCCACGAAGGGTTTGCCGTCCCGCACGATGTCGCACAGGTCCACCAGCCGCTGATAGGTCAAGGTCGTGTCGAAGGCAAGCACCGCCATGTCCGCGTCCGCCCTGCCCCGCGCCAGCGGAATTCCCGCCTCGCGAACCTCCTGCTCGAACGATGGAGTGGCGCACAGATAAACGGTGCGGCCCGGGTACTCACGGTGCAGATAACGGATAGCCGCCTCGCCCGACGTCATCACGCTGGAAAGGTCGGCCGCGATTCCCATCCCGTTCAGTTTCTTGACATATTCGGCGCATGATTTCGAGGAGTTGTTGGTCAGGAACACATGCGGGATGCCGCGTTCCGCGCACATCTTCAAAAACGGTGGCGTCCCCGGCAGCAACCGCCCGCCGAGATACACCGTTCCATCCATGTCCAGCGCGAACGCCTTGATTTTCCTGATTCTATCCGCCGCACCCTTCGAAAGTTCCTTCATCGCGACCTCGCCCCGCCTTCCAACAAACACGGCGCGATTCTACACGAAAGGTCCGTATGGCGCGATTGACATTGACAGAACGCCGGCGGCAGGGCGTAATTGAACGGCCCTTCTGACTGCGAGGAATGCAGATGTCCGGCGTCGTGATCCCAAACTGGCTGGCCCCGTTTTCTCAACCCGTACAGGACGCGATCTTGCTGCTGATGGCCGAACCGGGCCGCAAGCTGGCATGTTTCGACGCGGATGGCACCCTCTGGAACGAGGACATCGGCGAGGCGTTCTTCAGATGGTTGATCGCCGGACGCCTTCTGCCGAACCGGGACTGCGCCAGCGACCTCTGGGCGGAATACGAGCGTCGCGTGGACGAAAACCGCGCGCGCGGATACGCATGGGCGGTTCAGTCCATGGCCGGGATCCCGGAAACCGATATCATGCGCTGGTCGTTCCAGATGGCCGCCGCCTGGCCGAACTACCGGCCCGCGATGGCGACTCTGGTCCGCGGACTCTCGGAGTCTGGTTTCGACGTGTGGATCGTCTCAGCCACCAACCGCTGGACCGTCCGACCGGCGGCCCCGCTGATGAACTTCGACCCCGAAAACGTCATCGGCATGGAAAGCGTGGTCAAGGACGGCATCATGACCGAAACGATGGTCGAACCCCTCATCTGCAACGCCGGCAAGGTCACCGCCATACAGGCCAACTTCGGTCGCATGCCGGACGTTTCGTTCGGCGACTCCATGGGTGACTTCGAGATGCTTCAGGCGTCCCGCCAGCCGATCGTCATCGGCCGCAACGACAAGCCGAACCGCTCCCTCCTGGCCGAGGCCCAGACCCGCGGCTGGCCCGTCCACATGTTCTAGGCAGCCCGCAGGATTCGCCCAAACGGTCTGTCGTCCATTTCAGTCCATCAACACGGGTAGGACGGCGATGTCGTGCTGCAACCGACCGGGATGCTCGTGTGGGCCGGCGATCAACTCAACGGACAATCCTGAATCCGAGGTTGTTGACGCCCAGATAAGGCAGGTCAAGATTTTCACAGCCACCGAACTTCACAGGATCATAGGTGGTCCAGGAGCCGCCACAGTTGACTTGATGGGAGATCCCTTTGTAAAAGCGGGTGTCGGCGACCATCTCCCAGACGTTTCCACGCATGTCGCACAACCCACCGTACTCGCCCCGTGAACACACCGGTCTGGTGCTGTTCGAGCCGCAACCGCCAAGTTCTCCCCTCCCCCCCTTCATGACAACGCTTTCGCAGGAAAGACTGCGTTCAGGCAGACTTGCCAGCGCGGCCTGCCACTCCCTCCCCGAAGGCAGGCGGCCGCCTGCCCAGGCAGCAAATTGACTTGCCTGGGCATAGGTCACGCAGACAACCGGACTGTCCGCTCTCTGGAATTCCTGGCCTGCCCGGTAGCCATTCTCATACCAACTGCTGCCAGCGTAGATCTTGCACTCGCCGTCGTTGAAGTGCGGTGACGTGCAGGGCCCCTCCCTGACACACCTTTCGTACTCAGCGACGGTGACCTCGGTTCTGGAAAACTCAAGACCGGTGCCCGGGACGGAAACCCAACGGACCTTGGAGTCGGACACAGGCGCGGGGGCAGGGTCAGGGACAGGGACAGGGGCGG
>JAGOFO010000065.1:0-8652 GCA_017997155.1 Myxococcota bacterium | reverse complement strand
CTTTCGTACTCAGCGACGGTGACCTCGGTTCTGGAAAACTCAAGACCGGTGCCCGGGACGGAAACCCAACGGACCTTGGAGTCGGACACAGGCGCGGGGGCAGGGTCAGGGACAGGGACAGGGGCGGAGGTCGAGGCCTGCTGACTCGCGCCTGCATGTGCGTTGCCCTCGTGCTCATTCCCGATCCATCTGCCCAAAAGCAGGAATCCGCCGATAGCAGCCGAACTTACCGCCATCCCGACAAGAACCGCCACAATCACCAACCAGGGGCTGAGCCGCTTCCTACCGGAGCCCTGCCCGTCCATGCCAGAACCCGCTGTCATCTGGAACCTCCCGCATCCTCAATCGTCGGCCCGAAAGCCCCCGCGGCCATCAGGGCGCCGATATGTCGCGCCCCCTCGTCAAGTACGTCACGCCCGCCATGTCCGGCCATCGCCACCAGCCACTCGCGCACCGGCCCCGTGCAGGAAGGACACTTCACATAGACATGATCGGAAAACCACTGGTACGCGAAGCCCGGCTTGCTGAAGGTCTGAATCTGAACCGACCCGAAACCGTCCCTGATGCCGTTGACGACACCGAGCCCGCGCGCCCGTTTCCCGGACAGGGCTCCCCGGAGCAGCGTCAGTTCCCCCTTTCCCAGGTCGAAACGCTCGCTCTCGGGCAGATCCTCGTGCAGCATCACGCGCCTGAGCACCTCGGTCAGGTCCTGCAGCGTCGAGCAGTTGCCCTGATTCGGGCACGTCCACGGCTTGTCCTGGCCCTTCTGCGCCTTCAACTTCTTGCAGGGCCGTTTGCCCTCGCAGATCGTGACCGCCGGAGTGTCCCTGAACGTCCCGAAATCCGTCTCCACGTCCCTGACACGACCTGAGTAGGCCCTTAGCAACACGGTATCCGGGATCCCCGAACGCACGAACCACGCCTTCATCCGTTCCAACCCGACGAACTCCACCAGCCGATCAAAAGCAGTGTTGTTTGAAGGCGTTATAGCCTGCTTCACAAGCCACTCGACCGAGTTGGTCACATCCTTTCCTTCGTAGTGAAAAGTCAGTTCCGCCTTGCTGCTGAAATTCATCGACCGCAGATACTCAAGGGCCGCGACCGCCGCGAACAGCTTCACCGACGACGCCGGCCACCAGTTGTCGCGATCAACAGACGTCCCGTCGTAATCGAAGCGGTGATAAACGATGGCACCGTCCGGCTTCCGCTCGATGGCCACCACGTACGCCTTGAACGTGGGCGACGGCACATATCCCCTCTCTGACAGCAGTCTGGGAATGGTCGTGGTGTCCACCGGGGTTTCACGTCCGATAAACGGCGACTTGACGCGCGAGACCCGGAAGTGTTCCCGATACTCCTCGTCCGTCTTGAATGACAGATAAGAGGAATCCACCCATCCCGACTGAACCGGTGTCACGTTTACGCGGCACCACGAAGCATTGGCGTTATTCCCGCCGGACGGCACTGTCGAGCAGGCCGTCACGCGAATCCACGTGTCAGGCCGCATGGTCAAAAGAACCGCGCCATCAGTGCCCGGCTCGGTCCTCAACCTGAGGCCCGCCGTTGTCGGCACCGCCCATCCGGGATGTTCCGGATCGACCGAAACCGCGGGGGTGTCCGGGCCGCTTCCTTGATTCACGTCATCGACGCTGCCCCTGGCCATCGCCTGCCCGGAGCCGTGCACCTCGCCACCCCGGCATGTGCCCGCAAAAATCATGAACCATAGAAGCGCCGCCCCGAGCATCACAAGTACGGACGGCAGCCATCGGCTCCATCTGACGACCACGGATCCGGTACCGCCCCGCAACGTATCGACGACTTCGTTTCTCAAATGCTTACACCCCGTAAAATACAAGCCGGACATGGGATTCGGCGACACCTGGGCGGCCTCTCCAAACATTCCTGGCTTAGGCGGACGTTTTATCACAATTCCGATTCGCTACAAAGAGGACCCGCAGCGGACAAGGAGGGAATCACCGGGCCGGGTTCACGGCAACACGCACGCTCCAATCCGCTGGACCGCGCCCGGACGCTTCGAGTCTGACCACCCCTGGTAACCGCCCAGTCTTTCGGCGGGGTGCGTCGAAGGAACCGACACACAGTCACGGATCATGCCGTTCGGGACCAGGCTGGCCGAGCCCTTGATCGAGGTCGCTCTCAGATTCTCGCACGTTGAGCGGCCGCGACGGCATCCGGTCGAAGGAACCATGGAATTGCCGGGTTGCTGAATCTCGTAGTAGCACATGCACCACCAGTCGATTTTGCACGTTCCTTCCACACACAACATCTGGGTGTCAAAGCCATCGGGAGCGCAGTCGTAGCTCGAACGACAGGACTCGCCAGGCCCTGCCTTCCTGGGTTCGGCGGCCGGGGTTGGAACGCTGGCACTGCCAGTCTCCTGGCGCTGCGAGGCGGCAGGCTCCGCCCGCTGCGCCACCGAACCACGGGACATCGCGGCTGACTCCATTGACGCCTGGTCGGACGCGGTCATCAGTCCAATCCATCTGCCAAACAGCCAGACACCCCCGATCGCAGCCGCGCAGACGGCCAGCCCGACAACGATGAACAGGACGATCAACCCGGGATGTATCCGCCTTTGTCCGGTGCCATTCAAATTTCGATCCGAGCCCGATGTCATCGAGAACCTCCATCATCCGGGATCCACGGCGAGGCGCAGGCCAATCGAATCAGTCCTGAGCCGGGGCATGCTCCACCGTGTAGTCGGTTCCGGCCGGCGGCAGGTCCAGATAGTCCGTGAACGGTTCATCCAGACCAAACGCGCGCTGAATAAGCGGCACGGCGAACATCTGCACGATCATGTGCTGACGATGGCGCGAAATCAGAGGCTCGGCGTCGCCCATCGGCCCCAGCGCCCCGTACCCGTAGACCTTGTGGTCGCAGAACGAACCGTGGTTGGCGCCTGGAATCTCGATCAGCCACTTATCCCCGGTATGCTCGTTGTAGCCGGCCTCGTAGGTCATCGCGTTCGACTGTCGATCCTTGCCGCCGCCGAATACCATCAGGTAACCCGGCACACTCCAGCCGTAATCGTCGACCGGTCCCAGATAGATGCCGCCCAGGGTGTAGTCCCACAAGCCGGACTCATTCACGTTTGCCAGTTCCTCGGCCCTTCCGGTTCCACGCGAATGTCCCACAAAGAATATATTGCTGGTGGTCGTCACACCGGCGAGCACCTCGTGTTCGGCGGAAAGTTCCTTGCCGCGGAAACGCTCGATCACCGGGGCCGTGTCAAAGATCAACTGCGAATAGTCCTCGTTGACCAGATTCGATATGGTCAGCGGCATAATCGACACGAAGCCCCACGTCGCGAACAGTTCGGCCAGGTATTCATACTGAAGGTGCAACGCCCCGTTTCCGTGCAGGATGACGACCAGAGGCCAGGTTCCGACCACCGCCGGGCGCCGGATCGAACCGCACTCGGCGGGATAGTAGACACGGGTCTTGCTGGTTCCCCAGTCCGCCTTGATATCCACGTATCCGGCGGCGTACGGACCGGCTTCCCACGGGTTTTCCGGGATCTCGCCGCTTGCGGCCGGAGTGCTGCCGTCGCATGCTACCTTGCCCTTCGGGGACTGCTTGAAGGGACCGGGAATGGTCGCCACCTTGTTGTCCGAATCATAAACCGTGATCTGCCCCTGCATCGTGCCGCTCACCGCGATGTACAGACGGTTCTCATCCTTGGCAATGGAGGTTCCACTGACCAGCACCGTGCCAACCTTGACCTTGACGTCACCGGCCAGCAACCCGCCCGTGGTGAAACGTTCGCCGTCGATGATCAGGCGGTCGCTCGCCGCACCGTCCATCGAGTGGACATTGAACAATCCCAGCGCTGCCGAGGTCCAGGTGGCCCTGGTCTGGCACATGCCAAGACTGAGCAGGCAGGACTCGTTGTCGGCGCAGTCGTCGTATCCGTCGCAAAAGGGAGCCGGCTCGGAAGTGTCCTCTTCCTGTGTGTCAGGCACCACGACATCGGTAACCGCAACATCCGCGACAACATCATCCACGACGTCGACGACGCCATCGTCCGTGGCCACTACCAGATCATTTTCGGCCACATCCGGGACGGCGGTATCCGGATCAACGATCAGGTCGCGATCGTCGATCAAGTCCGGCGTCGTATCGAAATCCTCGATTGAGTCGGACTCGGCGAGATCCTCGATCATGATGGTGTCCATCGTGATCGGATCGCCTTCAGGACCGCAACCGGCAACAGAAATGGTCAAAACCGCCAGACAGGCGGCAGCCGAGAAGAAACTCCTGGATGTCCGGGTCATGAATCCCTCGATAACCTGGGTTAACATCCCAAGTATATAATGATTTGTTCGGGATGGGGTCCGGATCGCTCACCAAACCGCAAAAGTCGATTGGGATTTTTGAAGAAACTCTACTTCGCGCCCTTCGGCTTGGCGTTCCAGATGGTGGTCATCAGCAGGGCCGAGAAGATGGCCAGCACGGCCAGCAGGACGAACACCAGCAGCCACTCGCTGAAATACGCGGACATCCAGTCGGGAAGCGCCGCCTTGATCGACGTTTCGCCGAGTCTGGTTCTCTTGATCAGCCAGCCTATGCCGGCGCCCGAGATCATCGCGCCGAAATTACCCATCGCCATCGTGAAACCGGTCGCGGCCGCCGCGGCCCTGGGATGCACGTCGGCGGTGGCGGCGCCACTCATCAGCATGTCGGGGCCATAAACCAGGAAGCCGGCCAGGCCCAGCATCGCCGTTGCGATCAGCGTCTCGCCGCGGGGAATCATCACGAATCCGATGCACGTCGCGGCCAGCCCGAACAGCATGATGGCGCACAGGGGCGCGCGTCGACCCTTGAATATGCGGTCGGAGAGCCAGCCCGCGAGCACCGCGCCAATCGCGCCAATCAACGGCAACGCGACCGCCTTGAACGCGCTCTCCTTGATGTTCTGTCCATGGTATTCGGCCATGTAGGTGACCGCCCAGTTCATGAAGGAGTATCGGACCGCGTTCATGCAGAAGTAGCCGAGGGCCAGCACCCAGAGGACGCGGTTGGTCAACACCAGACGCATCGTCTCAAGGAAGGGAAGCTTCTCGGCTTCCATCGCCTCTTCGACCGTCGCGTGTTTCGGCGTGTCGCCGAGGTCGTCGCGGATGCGCCCGAAACCGGCAAGGCGCGGGTCATCGCGCAGGAAAAGCCACAGCGACAGGGTCATCGCGGCCAGGATCGCCGATGGAACGATGAACGCCGCACGCCAGCCGTAGTTGCCCGCCACATATCCGGCAAGCAGCCACGCCAGCACGTTCCCGACCTGGTAGCAGGTCGATATGAGGCCCACCAGCAAACCGCGGTACCTGGTCGTGGTCCAGTTCGTCAGCGTCTTGACCACCAGCGACCAGCCGGCCGACTGCGCGTAACCGTTGATCGCCCACAGGGTCAGCATCAACGGCAGCGAATTAGCAAAAGAAAACAGCATGTTGGCGACGACAGCAAGGGTCATCGCGGCAGTCATCATGCGTCGGGCGCCGAATTTCTCGCCAAGTTGGCCGTTCAGAAACTGGCCGATGGCGTATGAAAACGCGTACACCGTCGGGATCAGGCCGATGATGTCCTTGTCCCAGCCGAACTCCGCCATGATCAGCGGCTGCGCGACCGAGAAGTTCATGCGGCACAGATAGTAGGACGCGTAACCGGCCCAGAGCGTGGCAAAGATCTGCACCTGCCACCGTGTCAGACCCTTCGGACGTTCAACAGCATCGCCTGCGGAATTGTTGTCGGGCATGTACCCCCCCGGGAGACAGAAGAATCGCGACCGGTGCCGCGACGCGTTAAGTGTGCCATCGGCCCGCCGAACCTGCAAGGCGGCTTTCGCGTGGTTCACGATCTACGTGACCATATGGATACCTGGGTGCCGGACTGGAGCAGGCTCATAACTGCCGATCAGCAGTACATATTTTCGACTGTTGGCACGCAGTCTATTCCGGAGTTCCGCCACGATCTGAGCGTTATCATCCCCTAATACTTCAGTTATGCGCCAAATGCAGTGTTGGGTTTCTGTCTACACGTCGAGCAATTCGAAGGCTTTCTGCTGGACAAGGGTGGGCTGGGAGTGCTGGTCGTAAGTGGCGTCGGTGTCACCGATGCGCATCGTGATGCGGGTCATGGTTGCCATGTGGCCAAGCAGGGTGTGGAAACTGTGGACCGGCAGGCCGTCGGCCGTGGTTTTTCTGGACTTCTTGGCCTTTGCCGACGCTGACGCTTCAGGTTTCGCGACCGGGTCGCGGACCTGGCGGTCGGCAGGCACGGCTTCATCTTGGAAAAGCAGCGGAGCCAGCGCCCGCCGCATGTGCCATTCGACGTAATAAGCCAGCATGCAAAGGAAAAAGTGCGCGCACAAATGAATTCGGTTTTTACACGAAGGCTTGTATCGACGTTTTCAGGATACCTGTTGCCATCTGGTTGTACACGGATAGTTTTACACAGATCCCCTACTCCCCCCCGCCAGAACTCCTGCGGCGGGAGAGGGACTGTCGGAAGGACGCGGTGGCGGAGGGTTCCAGGGGGCGCCAGCGTTTGCGGGTGAGGCGTTGGTCCAGTTCGCCGGGGTCGAGGGTCAGCGACGTGATGTGGCGGGCGTCGCGGGTGAAGACGTGGCAGCGGCCGCGGGGTCCGGCGACGACAACCGTCTTTTCAACTATGTCGAAGAACAGGCGTTCGTCGGTTGCGGCGGCGGCGTCGGCGAAGGCGGGCGACGTGGGACGTTCACCCGAACGCGACCTGTGTTCACCGTGGCGGGTGCGATCCTCGACACCGGAAAACACCGCAACCAGGTCGGACCGCAGGCGGTTCATGACCGGCGCGACGACGCCGTCAAGGCGCTGGATCAGTACGGCGGCGTTCGCGGTGTCAGCCGACTCGCGGGCCGCGGCATCGTGTTTGACGGCCAGGGCCGCGGCCTCAAGACGACCACGGGTCGCGGCAAGCAAACGGCGCAGGCGCTCGGCCGGACCGCGGTGTCCCTGGATTCCGGCGGCATGATCCAGTTCGTTGCGGTCGATACCCACCTGACACAGCCGAATCGACAGCGAACCGCCCTGGACGCGCGCCACGGCGACCAGCGACACGGCGAACGTGGCCTGGCCGACCCTGGCGGGCTCGAAGTCGACTGGAATCAGGCCCACCAGAACCGCGCCCACCGCCATGTATCCGGAATCATGAAATGTTTCCAGCAGTTCCCCGGTCAGTTCCCGGGCGCCCAGAGACACGGCGACCACACCGGGACGGGGCACGAACAACGTCTCGAAACCCTCGACGCCACGATTGATGCAGAAGTTGGTGAAATCGACCCAAGATGGCTTGCCGGTGGCCTGATAGCCCTCGAAAACCTCGACCGGCGACGCGGGCCGGGCGTGGGCGCAGTCGGGACTGGAACACTGAAGGCAGTAGACTCCGTCCGCCCGCCAGACATCGACCGAGGACGCGGCGTCGTGGACGATCTGGCACACCCTGGCGGCAAGCGCGGTTGTCGCTGCCCTGCCCGCCCCCGCGCCGGCAAGTCCGTTGCCCACCGGAACCGTGACGCCGTCCATGATGGCCGGGTCCAGATCCAGGTATCCCTGCGAAGTGGCGACCCGATCCAGCAGGTCGTTCATCGCCGAAATCACGCGCGCGGCCGCTTTGTCCACTTCGTTCATCTGCCGCCGACCAGACGGTCCAGCACCGTGACAGCCGCCTGAAGGACCTTTGTCCCGGTGTCGTGACCAAAGAAATTCATCGCGTTTTCATACCGGCCCATCGTGATGGCGTCGCCTTCGTCGGCCGGGGTGACGGCGTAGTCCTGGGGCATGTGCACATACCCGATGCAGCCGCCGGTCTGGGACATGGTCACGACCCGCGCCAGGCCGCGTTCCTTTCCGGCCTGCTTGATTTGCATGGAAAGACCGATGCCGATGTCGGCCGGCAAGCCGATGATGGCCATCGGGCCGATCCGAATGCCCTCGACCCGGGCAACGCGCGGAACCGGCTTGATCAAGCGGGTGGCGATTCGGTTCAGGAACCAGTCCATGCGGCGGTGATCGTCGTCGTAAGACCAGCAGGAATCCGGTTTTTCAAAACGCAGTTCGACCATGGCCCTGGACAGAATGGGCATCCGCGAATCGACCGCCGTGTCCGTCGAGGTCGAACGGGCCAGCATGACCGCCCCGTTCGCGATAGGCCCGGCCATCATCTCAAGGTTCTCCTCGACCGTGACCGGTTCATGCGGGAACCTGACATCCACCCCGCCCAGCGCGCCCGCCAGATACATCGCGAAGTCGAACTGCCGCTCGATCCTGGCGGCCGCCTCGCCGGGGAAGTCGCCGGAAACCGCCAGATGGTCGCGTTCAGCCACGATCACGGGGTGGCCGGGATAGCTGAAAAGGATGGCGTCCGCGTCGTCGCGGGAAAGCCGCAGGACGTGCAGTTCCTCGTCCAGAATGCCGTGGTGATCCCGACGGTTGCCGTTCAGTCCAGGGATCAGGACCGTGCCGGACGACACCCGAACCGGCCCGATGTTGTGCAGGGCGTCCCTGACCGCCATCGCGCCCGCCTCGATCAGGCGTTCGAGCGCGCCCGGGCGGAACCTTCCCAGGAAGGCGCGTCCCAGAAGCGGCCGCCAGAATCCAC
>JAGOFO010000287.1 GCA_017997155.1 Myxococcota bacterium | reverse complement strand
GACACGGACACCGCCGTCATATACCTTGCCAATCCCGCGCAGCGTCAATTCCGCCATGAAGAACCCTCCGTCGCGAACGCCTCAGCGCACCGCGAAGACCTTGGCCGTCCTGGGCCCGAGCGTCAGACGAACCGTGCCACCGGCCCCGACCGTTACGTCGTCCGATGGATCCGGCTCGTTCAACAGGTTCACAAGTCTGGTTCCCGGGGCGAACGACGTGATCATGTCGCCGCCACCAGCCTGATCCGCGCTCGTCTGCGCGGTGTTCGTCGCGGAAACGTTAAGCACGACCAGCATCGTCCGGGCCGGAGTGCCGCCGACTGCCGGGATGGTGCGCTCGTAGGCCAGGATGCCGGCGTCCTGAGCGTTTCCAGTGTTCGTCGACGACCAGACGACTTTCATGTCGCCCCTTCTGAGAGGCTCATGGTCGCGGCGCAGATAGTTCAGTTGACGAATCCACTGGAACGTCCCGCCGTCGGTCGCGTATCCGCTGTTCCACAGATCCTCGCGGTTGGCAGGGTCGTTGCCGCCATCGAATTCCTGCTCGGTGCCGTAATAGATGCAGGGGATTCCGTCCATCGTCAGCAGCAGGGCCAGCGCCACGCGCAGCGATGCCGGATCGTCCCACTCGTACAGGAACCGCGGCAGGTCGTGGTTGTCCAGGAAATTCACCGTCAGACGCCACGGCGGCAACCCGGTTCCGTCCTCCGCCGTCACACCGCCGGGCTGCGGCGTGGTCCCGTAGTTCAGAATCTGGCCGTCGTCGTCCGGGTTCGGGATGCGCGCCTTCCACAGGTCTTCAAGGCGGCGCGTGGGCGCGCCGTTCTTGATCACGTCGTCGATCACGAACTTCTGCGAGAAATAGAACACCGAGTCGAGCATGCCGGGCGCGGTGAAACTGCCGATCAGCGTGTCGTTCCCGTCGAACGCCTCGCCGAACATCAGGAAGTTGTTCTTGCCTGCCGCCGCTGCCCGCTGGCGGATGCCCGGACAGAATTCCGACCAGAATTCGTGCTCGACGTGCTTGATCGTATCGATCCTGAACCCGTCAAACCCGACCTTCTCAACCCAGGCAGCGTACACGTCGATCATCGCGTCGCGAACCTCGGGCAGTTCGGTCCTGACGTCCTTTAGACCACCCGGAAAGTCGCCCAGGACCTCCTGCATCCGCACGTAGTCCCAGCAGGCCGGCAGCGCCCCCCACCACTCGCTGGAGTCACGCTGCTGAGCCGTGATCCGGCCCGCGTCGAAACACGCCTGCTTCTCCCGTCCCCAGACCGTGACGCGCCCCATCCGGTTATACCAGTCCGGGTTCGCGAATTCGGGAGGCCACGGAGGGACGCGATTGATCTCGGGCATCCAGACCCAGGTGATCGGGGCCTCGCCGGAGTAACCCAACGACGTCCAGGCCTGGATTCCGTCCTCGTTGAAGTCCGGATCCCATTCCGTCGTCCGCGTGATCGGCGAATCGGTTCCCGAGCCCATCACCAGTTCATCCGGCTGGCCGTTGCGGTTGATGTCGTAGTAGAAAAGCTGGCCGACGTGGTTGGTCACGATGTCCAGGATCACCTTCATCCCGTGCTCGTGGGCCTTTCCGACCAGTTCGCGCAGCTTCGGCAGGTCGCCGAAGTGCAGATTCGGCTGGGTGAAGTCCTGGGTCCAGTAACCGTGGTAACCGGCGACGCCAGCGTCTTCCTCGACGTTCTTCACGACGGGCGAGATCCACAGGGCCGTGACGCCAAGCTCATCCAGATAATCCAGGCGGTCGATCAGCCCCTGCCAGTCGCCACCGTGATAACCGGCCATGGAATGTGGCATCACATTGAAATCGTTGTTCCGGTCGCCGTTGGCGAAGCGGTCGATCAAGACCTGATACACGATCTCGTCGCGCCAGTCCTCAACCACCGTTTCCAGGCCGGGAACCTGCTCGGCCACCGATGCGTCGACGCAGCCCGACCAGGCCGAGGCCAATGCCAGCGTTGCCAGTATCCGCAAGGCCAGACGAGCGCCGTTTTCGTGTCGTGGCCGTATCGTTTCTTTCTTCATCGCAGAACCTCCGTTCCACCCGTGCCGTTCGAGTCCGCTCCGGAATCACGCGCCCGCGGACAGGCGCTGCCATGTCCGTCACGGATAGCTGGAACTGTTCAGCCACCACTCCACCTGGACACCCACGAAATGCTGCCACTCCCGTCCCCGCCGCTCGTCGAACTGCGGGTACAGGGCGCGCGCGTCCTCGTTCAACCAGCTTCCCGTGTACACAAGTCGAATCTGCGGACGCTGGTACATCCCGCGCTCAAGATTCAGGGAGGGCATCACCGACATCTGGACGACGTGCGGCTGTCCCACCTTTTCCGCTTCCGGTTCGAGACCCCTGGGCGCCTTCCACTGATGGCTCAGTTCGGCGCCAACATGGAAATGCTCCGTCGCGAACCAGGTGGCGCGGATGTCCGTGATCCCTTCCCAGTAATCGTCCAGGTCGTACCGGTTGGAGTCCGCGTCGACGAACATGCGGCCATAGACACCGGCCGTCACGCCGAAATGCCGGTTTTCCCAGTTTCCGGACGCTGCCAGCACGAACTCCTTCGCGCCCGACGTGGT
>JAGOFO010000064.1 GCA_017997155.1 Myxococcota bacterium | reverse complement strand
TGACGCCGATACTTGCTCAGCGGGACATGATCGACCGGGTCGCCGATCACTGGTCCGAAGGCGCTGGAAACAAGGCGGGGCACCCCAGGAGCGAGGCGCTGGGACTGGTGAAGACGATGCCGGACCTGGCCGGGGCGAAGGCCGACTTCGAGGCGACTCACGGTTTCACTCCCACTGTCGTCGTGACCAGCGCGAACCACATGCCCGACGACGTGACCTTTCGGGCGCTGCGGGATCGGATGCGCACAGACGATCTGCGAGGCATACTGATCGTCTTCGGCACGGGATGGGGCCTTACACGCGAACTGACCGACGGCGCCGACCTGCGCCTGGAGCCGATAGCCGGACCCACCGAGTACCGACACCTGTCCGTCCGCGCGGCCGCCGCGATCACTCTTGACCGATTGATGGGTATCGGCATATACTAGCTCGCCCTGACGGTCGTAAGGGTGCTCCCCTGACCGCCCGTCGGAGCGGCCCGTTGGCCGATTTTTTGAAACAGCGCAGGATTACGAGGCGTTACAATGCATCAGACAATTCAGATGCTCGAGCAGATCCACGTCAGGTCGGATCTCCCCGATTTTCAGCCCGGCGACACCGTGAAGGTGTACGTGCGTGTTCGTGAAGGCGACAAGGAACGTCTTCAGGTCTTCGAAGGTGCGGTAATCGGCCGTAAGGGCGCCGGCATCCACGAGACCTTCACCGTCCGCAAGATATCCTACGGCGTTGGAGTGGAAAGAGTATTCCCGGTCCACAGCCCGATGATCTCCAGGATGGAAGTGGTCACCAGGGGCCGTGTCCGCAGAGCCAAGCTGAACTACCTGCGCGACCTGAAGGGCAAGGCCGCCAGAATCAGCGAAAAGAAGACCTGGCTGATGAACATGGGCTCGAAGGATGAAGAAGCAGAATCTGCTTCCTGACCCCCCTTCACCCGGCCCGGGATTCGTCGAGGCCTGGGCTGCCAGCAATCAGTACTACCCACTGGTCGGAGTTGACGAGGCAGGCAGGGGTTGCCTTGCAGGCCCGGTGAGCTGCGCCGCCGTTATTCTTCCGCTTGATTGCGTCATACCCGGACTGGATGATTCCAAGGCACTCAGCCCCGCGCACCGCGAAGACCTGCATGACCAGGTGATTGCCTCCGCCGTCGGCTACGCAGTGACCTTCGGCTCGGTCGAGCAGATTGAATCCACCGACATCCTGAAGACCACCCTTGAGACGATGGGGCGCGCCGTACGCGAGGCAGTCGGAATGGCAGGCGTGATACCGAAGATGGTCGTTGTCGACGGAAACCGCGTAATTCCGGGTCTGGAATGGCCGCAGACCCCGTGGATCAAAGGCGATCACCTTTCGATGAATTGCGCCGCGGCCTCAATCCTGGCCAAGGTGACCCGCGACCGTCTGATGTGCGACCTTGATGCGACATATCCCGGTTACGGTTTCATGGAACACAAGGGTTACGGCACGAAACAGCACATGGATGCCCTGAGGGACCTCGGCCCCTGCCCGATTCACCGCAGGACTTTCGCTCCGGTCAGGACGCTGCTTGAGGCGACTGGCCAGCGGATTTCCAGAACGGGCGGAACCTGCGAGCTTGAACTGGACCTTTAGTCAGAACGCATCCTCGAAGATCTCGAACCTGACGCCGTCCTGGCCGACAACAACCGCGGCAACAAAGAAACGCACCTCGTCATACGCACCCTGGAAGTCCTGCAGAAAGACCTCGGTCATCTGGCGTATTCTGTGACGCTTGGTCGGCCCGACGCTATCGGCGGCATCGTCGATATCCGCTCCGCACCTGGATCTGACCTCACAGACGACCAGTTCCCGATCCCGGATGGCCACGATATCCAGTTCACCCATGGGCTTCGTATAGTTGCGCGCCACGATCCGGTATCCCCGTCTTGCCAGTTCATCGGCAACGATTCCTTCCATCCGGAGTCCTTCGACCTTCCTGTCGTCCATCCAGTTTTCTCCAGCCGCCAATTCAATGGCTGTCGAACCAGGACCGGGTTGCGTTACACTAGACGTCATCCGGCACCGCGGTAACCGTAATGGGAAAAGCTTCAAGGAAGAAAGGCAGGATCGCCACGACAGCCGCGACAACAGCGGACGTTTCAGCCGCTCAGCCCTCGACTGCGCTGGTCGGTGGCGCATGTCTCGCGATCGCGATCCTTGCGGCCGTGCCGTACGGTCCCTTTCACGCGCTTCCGGCTGTGATGCTCTGGCCGCTCCTGGCAATCCTGTTCCTTGTTCTGATGGCACGAACTCCGTTGCTGGCCGGCAGGCTGCCGACGCGTGTCCCCATCGCCCGCATCGCCGAGGCCGCGGCCCTTACAGTCATCCTTTTGACCTGGGCGCTTCTGAAGCTGGTCGGACTCCACGCTTCCGGCACCGACGACAACATCTACTTCTACATGGCCGCCAGGATGGCGGATGGCGCGGTGCCTTACCGTGATTTCTTCTTCTCGCACCCGCCGGTCCACCTTCTGGTGCCGGCCGCCATCTTCAAGGTCTTCGGTTTTTCGGTGGGACTGGCCAAGCTGATTCCGGTGATGGCCCAGACCATCGCCGCGCTTTTCCTGTACCTGACCCTGCGGAGATCGTCCACCACGCTGGCGCTGATCGGACTGTTGACCCACCTGCTTGCATACCAGATCCTGATGGGCTCGACCGACATGAACGGCGAAAACATCATGACCATGTTTCTGTGGGTATCGGTCTGGGCAGCGACCGGGAACAGGCCGATCCTGGCCGGAGTGATGGCGGCCCTGGCGACCGGCACCGGCATCTACGCGCTTGCGGGCGTATTGACGGCCGGCGTGATCGCATTCTGTCACGGCATCAGGCGCGGTCTGCTCTTTCTGGCCGGATGGGTCGGGCTGACCATCATTGGACTGATCCTGTTCAGGCTGATTGGCGGCCCGGACTTCACGGCCGGGGTCTTCACGTACCACACCCAGAAACAGGTCCGTGGCACCGGACACATGTCCATCTTCGAAAACGACAACCTCCTGCTGATGCCGCGAATCATGTTCGCGAACCTCGGCGCGTTCCTGAAAGGCGGGGTCTTTCAGAAAACCATTTATTACCACGGGGCAATCTTCTTCCTGGCCGCCTCGGGATTCGTGGTCGGCCTGGCTAATGGCCGCCTGCGCGGGTTCAAATTCGACGCCACGAATCAGGCGCACCTGGCGCTGGCATCGTCGCTGTCGCTGCTTTTATTCCTTTTCCAGTGGGCTTCGGTCAACGAGGTCTACGACTTCTATCTGGTTCCGATGATCTCGCTGATGGTTCCGGCGGCCGCCTGCGCGGCCAACCGCGCCCTGCAGGGCATCACCACGGCGTCCAGGCCGGGACACCTCGCGATTCCGGCCGTGATACTGGCAGTGGCCTGGCTGGCGGTTCCGATTTCAGTCTCGATCAACGCCAGGCTCTGGCCCGAGGAACAGGCCGCACGGGGCCAGAAGGTTTCCTACGAATGGCGTGATCCCGCGATTCTCAAGGGTCCGGCACACCTGACCAAAGCGCTGTTCTTCAAAGACTCCCGCGAACGAGGCACGGTGACCCCGTTCTACCGCCACTACATGTGGAACAAGATGCTCACGTTCTCGTCGGTCGACGAGATCGCCGCGTACGTGCGTGACAACACCCAGCCGGACGACACGATCACCGGTGCATCCACCCTTGCGCCGCTGGTGGCGCTGAAGGCTGGCCGAAGGATGGCCGGCGACGAGGCGGACACAAACGCGAAACGCTTCAACTCGGGCATGCTCTCGGAACAGGATTTCGTCGACCGGATCTGCGGTGACGGCGTCAAGATGCTGATCTCCGCCGAGAATTCCTATTTCGGACAGAAAAGGATGTCTTCAAGCCGGACTCTCTCGACCATGTTCGAGCCCGATCGGCAGTTCAAAGATGGGCAGCTCAAGCATTTCAAGCAGTTTCCGATATCGGTCTACAGACTCAGGCAGGGGGCCGGATGCGGACGGAAGTAGACGACCTGAAGCCTTTTCTTGACGAGGTCTACCGACAGTTCAACACCAGGGAGTCGCTGGCCCACGACCCGCTGTCCTTCTTGCACCGCTACACCACCCCGGACGACATCGAGGCGGTGGCGATGATTGCCGCGTCATTCGCTTTCGGGCGTGTCGCGGCCTTCATGCCGGTCATCGAACGTCTGCTTGGACGCATGGAAGGACATCCAGGCGCGTTCCTTCGCGAGGCGGGCGACGACGAGTGCCGGATGGTGGCGAACGGAATCGTCTACCGCTTCGCGACCGCGGACAACATCGCCGCGCTGCTTGTCGGAATCGGGGGCGCCATGACCCGGCACGGTTCACTCAAGCCGCTCTTTGTCGAAGGCTGGGAACGCGGTGGCACTGTGGCCGGATTGCACACTCTGGCCGCGGGAATCAGGCGATTCGCCGCCGAATCGCGCGACGTGGCGACCGACCCCGGCTGCCTGGTGCCGCTCGGGGACAACAACTCCCCGATGAAACGACTCTGCATGTTCCTGCGCTGGATGGTCCGGGACGATGGTCTCGACACAGGGCTGTGGAGCGACATCCCCCGCTCCGAACTGCTGATTCCGATGGATGTGCACGTCTTCAGGATCTCGAGGCTTATCGGCCTGCTGCCGCCTGGTCGCCGCACCGGCCCGACGATGAAGGACGCCCGGATGGTTACCGCCCGTCTGGCCGAGTTCGATCCGCTCGACCCCGTGCGTTACGATTTCGCCATCTCCCATCTGGGGATTTCCGGCCGTTGCGATGGAAGTGCCGGCCCGGGCTGCTCGTCCTGTCCCCTGGCAACGGTGTGCTCCTGTCACAAGCAGTAACCTGACTGAAACATCAAGGGTCCACGACACGACAAATCCTCCGTCCCTGCCGGGTTCCCGGTCCGGCGCCATACTCGGAGGAGATCATGCGGACATCCCGAATCCACGTTCGTTTCATCCAGCCCACCAGGTTCCTGCCTTTCACCGCCACCCTGCTGTTCTCCTGCCAGTACGCGCCGGTTCCGGGGCTCGACAACGGAACCGGAGCAACCGACTCCGTCACCACCGCCGATGTCGAGTCCGTCTCGAGATGCACCGCCGACAAGGAGTGCCGATACCTTCTGCCGGACGAAACCGGATGCACCGAGCCGCTTTGCGATTTTGGCTACTGCGGAATCAGGATCCAGCCCGCGGGCCATCCGTGCAGCGATTCCAACGCGCTGACGTCCGGCGACCGATGCGATGAATCTGGAGAGTGCGTCGGCACGTTGACGAATTGCGGAGACGGACGCTGCGACACGGATCATGAAAACTGCTACACATGCCCGGCCGACTGCGAATGCGATGCCGGAATGACCTGTCACGACAGCCAGTGCGTCCCGGAACCGGTTGATGGCGACGGCGTGTGCGAGCGACTGGAAGACTGCGGGACTTCCCCGGACGACTGTGCCTGCGACGACAGGCAGGCATGCGTGGATGCCGAATGCATGTCCTGTGACGAGGCCTGCGATCAGGATCACAGGGTCTGCGGCGACTTTCTGGGATGCGACTGCGGAGACTGCGTGAACGACCTGGAATGCAATGCGGTCGGCAGATGTGTCGTTCCCGGTCAGTGCGGCGACGGGGAATGCCTGAAGACATTCGAGGACTGCGCGACATGTCCCTCGGACTGTGCCTGCCTGGAAACCCAGGGTTGCTCGACCGGTGTCTGTCGGGCCTGTTCCACGATCTGCCGCGGGATCGACTGCGGCATCGTCGACGGATGCGACTGCGGACAGACCGGGCCATGCGAAAGCTGCGAAAAGGGTCAAATCGTTAAAGACTGCCGTTGTCTGTGCGCATCGGCCGGACGTCAATGCGGAACAGTGGACGGCTGCACCTGCGGAAACCACGACGGCGGCTGCATGGACCGGATGAAATGCGAAAACGGCTTGTGCATGCCGGACTGCGATGCCGTGTGCGACGATGTCGAATGTGGCGCCATAAGCAACTGTCTGTGCGCGCGATGCGCCAAGACCCAGGTCTGTTACGACGGTGGGTGCGAGCCGGCGGTTTTCGAGACCGACGAATATGAACCGAACGACTACCCCGGGGACGCCGCGTCGCTGGGGGCTTTCACCGATGCGGACGGCACGCCCGACTGGGATGCCGTCGGCGCCATACTGACCGCCGATGATCGGGACTGGTACACGTTCACGGTCGCGGACACCTGGGGCGAAGTGCTGGACATTCAAGTCACGATCGACGGCATGTCCGAAGACGCCGACCTGAACATGATGGTGTGCTACCGGTGCGACGATCCGCCGCTGTCCGACCCCGGGCTGTCCGTTTTCGATGACGCCTTCGAGGTCGCGTCGACCATCAACGACGCCAGGTGCTTCGAGTCCCGTCGAGCCTGGGGCATGGCCGAGGACATCAGTCTGGCTCCTGTCTGCGGCATCGGCTTCGACGACTCCGGAACAGTATGGATCAAGGTCTATCCTGCCCAGAAGGCGGATGCGAAGACCGACTACCTGCTCGGATTCGACCTGTAGTCTCCTGCTTCCCGGCCCGAAACCGCTTCCAGAATGACCGGCAAAAGACTAACCTGCGACGCATGTGATCATACTCGACAGCAAAATTGCGCATGCCTGGTGGATTTCCAGCAGGCAAGACCGTAGAGTGCACGACTTTCCATAACGCGGAACGCGTTTTTGACGGGCTTCGACTTACTTTGCAGGGGTGATCAATGAGGAACTATCTGGCTCTTTCGATTCCGGCGATTTTTCTGGCGGTACTCGGATGCTCTGACGGTAACACGGGAAACGACGTTTTTGAGGATACGGCGCTGACGGACGCCGTGGACGACATCTCAGAAGCCGACGCTTCCGATACGGTCCAGACCGACACGGACCTTGAACTGCCACCTCCCGAGTTCGACGAGATACTGGCCGAAACGCTTGAGCGGATGATGCTGGAACACGTGGAGTTCAGCGCGGACCCGGGTTTCACGATGACGGTCGGCACGGCCGACGGCGCCTGGTGGAGCGGCGCCGCTGGCGTGAAGGACCTCGAAACCGGTTCACCCATGCTGCCGGACAGCCAGTTCCGGGTCGGCAGCAACACGAAACCGATCGTGGCGGTAATCGTTCTGCAACTGGTCGAGGAAGGCCTTGTAGAGCTTGATGAACCCATCACGACCTACCTTCCCGGGTTCTCGGTCTGGTCGGACATAACGGTCCGCATGCTCCTGAACATGCGCAGCGGACTGAAGGAATTTCTGGCTATTCCCGCGTGCCTGCTGACCGTCATGCTGAATCCGGAAACCCCGATGACGCCCGCTGAGGTGATGCAGTTCGTGGTCGACGACACCGACAACGGCCGCATGTTCGCGCCCGACACTGACGGCAGCTACTCCAACACAAACTATGTTCTGCTGGGCATGATCATCGAGGCGGCCACCGGGAACACCGTGGATCAGGAGATCACGGACAGAATCCTGGCCCCTCTGGGACTCGAGGACACCTATCTGGATCTTGGCGAATTCAACAACACCGAACTGGTGCAGGGGTACGTCGATATCACGTCGGCCGGAGCCATCGCCAACGTCAGACCCGCTGATCTGGCCATGCTGCCCAACCTTCGCTACGTTGACGGGATGATCGTCGGTACCCACCTGATGCACCCGACGGTCACATGGGCCAGCGGCTCCCTCGTATCGACATCGGCCGACATGGGCAGGTTCGTAAGGGCGCTGATGACCGGCAAGCTGCTCAAGCCCCAGACGATGGAGCAGATGTCGGCCACACAGCCTGCAGCCCTGCTGGGAGGAATAACCGAATATGGCCTCGGCCTTCAGAACATCCCGACGGATGAAGGCCAGACCTGGGGCCATGGCGGCCTCAATTTCGGCTACCAGACCCAGACATGGTACCTGCCGGAACACGGAATCACGATCTCGCACATCCACAACTTCCTGCTGAACTGGTACGACGCCTTCCAGAATGAGGTGGTCGCGATGGTCCGACAGGGGGGTGACGCCGATTACCAGCCATGTCAGGCGCCCCAGGATTTCTACGGGGACGGGACAGGCGGCGCGGTCATGAATCTGGCGTTCAAGGGCGGCATCAACCAGGCGGGCGAAACGACGCTGGAATACGGCATCTCCAAAACCCGCATCGTCAACGAGGGACAGGTCAAGCCGTCCGTCGGTCTCTTCCCCGCGGCCACCCGCGAGGAAAAAGGCGGGCAGCAGGTGATCACGGTGGTGTCTTACGGTCTGCCGGCTACAGGCGAAGCCAACCTCGAGATGTTGACGGTACAGATCGGGGCCGGACTGTTCTCGGATATCGACACCGACGGCACGAAGACGATTGCGTTGGCGAATTCCGGGGACATGTTCGCGGCCCGAACCGAGATCTACTACGCCAAGGGAACGACCACTCCTGAAAAGCTCTGTTTCACAGGCTTCTCGGAGCCGACGCGGAATGGCAAGGCCTATCTGTGCCCGTCAATTCGTCAGCAGATGCCCGAGGTCGACGACACCTTGAAGATCATGGCGACACTGCCTTTCTCGGACGACCCGGACTACATCAACCAGATCGCGACTAACGTGCTGAAAACCAACGTCTGTTCATGCCTTGACGGCACGGTCTGGGGTGCCTGCCCGTAACACCGGCTACCGTTCGCCCGAACCGACACCCGGACAACCATGACTTCGCCAGTAAACGTCCCGAAGCAGAACCGGTCGCTCGTCGCGCCCGCCACCGCTATCTGATAGAATCCGGGGGCGAATCTGCCGCTGGGCAGGCCATTGACGCGGCGGTTATCATGGGCGACCGACTCAACCACAGGATACTCAACGTCGGCAGGGGTTGCTCGGCCGGGTGCCGTTTCTGCACGCACTCGAACGGCAGGTTTGGCGCCAGTCCCGACGAACTGACCTGTCAGGTCGCCAGGATGGAGCCATGCCTGTCGGCGACAATCATGGCAGGCGACGTGATCAGCGACGCGATGGTGCCGAGCGTGACAGCGCTTCGCGCCGCCGGGACGCCCGAAATCTTCCTGTACGCTCATCCCGCCTGCGACGACCTCGACGCGTTCAAAGCGCTTTTCGACGCGGGCGTGACCGGGCTGCATCTGCTTGTCCCCGCGGTCGATCACCCGACTCTTGATCTGGTCTGCGGCCCGCGCGCCAGCCTGAAGAAGCTGGCCACACTGATCAAGGCGGCAAATCTGCTGGAGATGCCCGTACGGCTGGAAGTGCCGGTTCTGTTTGAGAACTTCCATTCGATCCCGGACATCGTCGCCAGATCCGTGTCGATGATCAGGAAGCCTGCCGGAATCGAATTCCCGTTCAGGGCTGTCCACGACGGGTGCGGCCCCCGGGGTTGGGACTATCGACTCGCGGCCGGCCAGGTAATCGAGGCAGTGGAACTTGCCAGGACCGCCGGGGTTCCCGTCAGGACTGGTGGCCGCGAAGGCGCTCCACCGTGCGTTCTCGACATCCGGGGTGCGACTGCGGACCTCTATCCCGAACTTGATCGGCTGGCCATCGACATCACCGCGCGCCCGTTCGCCACATGCGCATCCTGTGACGCGGCCGGGGCCTGTGTCGCCGACGCCCCTGGTTTCGATCCCGCCCCGGACCGGCCCCTCGAACCTGTCTTGCGACAGGGAGCATGCGTGGCGACCGTTCCTTCCGAAACACCAGAAAATCGTTTGTCGCCCGAGTCCTCGGCCGCCCTTTTCATTCGCAGAACCGATCTGAACCGCCTGCTGGTGGCTGCTGCAAAAGTCAACCGCTGCACGGCGCCCTGGGATTCCCTGGAAGCACATGACAGGACTGGGCGCGTGGCACCGTGTGAAGGCTCATGGCCCAGACGCGACGTGGTTGGAGACGTCCCGAACCACGGATGCGGATGGATGAACGATGGTCTTCTGCGCTCGTTCAATTCTCCCGCCATGGTCAGGATGCGCCGCACGATGATGGCCAGCGGTCGCGAGGCATCCTGCAACCCGCACTGCCCGCGATTCGGGGAGTCGGCTGAAAACCGCCCCCAGATCAAGCTGCCGCGAACTCAGGTCTTTCACGACAACCTGCTGCGCAATCTGACGGAATTCGTCGACGGCGCCGACATCCTGGAATCACGACCGCGAAACATTACGATCTCGCCATCACTGCGATGCAATCAGCGCTGCAGGATGTGCGACCTGACAGACTCCCTTGCCGGTGAAACCGGCATCGACACGCCACCGACGATCATCGATGAACTGATGGAACTGCTGCCGACCACGGCGACCCTTGCCCTGACCGGTGGCGAACCCCTCATCTCCAGCCGTATCGTGAAACTTATCGCCGGCATCACCGACGCCAGACTGCCCGATACAAGCGTCACGCTGACTACCAATGGCACGCTGCTGACTCCGACGGTGATCGGGGCACTCAAGGCATCCAGGATTTCAAAGGTCTACATATCGCTGAATGCGTCCAACCAGGAATCACACACCCGTGTGACGGGCATCGATGGCCGATTCCAGAAAGTGCTGAACAACATTACGGCCATGGTCGCAGCCTCGGCTTTCATGCCTCTACGCCCATCGGTGATACTCAGTTTCGTGGTTATGAAATCCTCCCTGGCCGACCTGCCGGAATTCATCGAGCTTGCGCGGCGGCACGGCGCCGGGATAAGGTTGCTGCCGGTGGAACGGGACAGGCTTGGTGAAAGCATCTTCACCAACCCGGACACGATGTTACATGTGCAAAAGGCATTGATTAAGCTGAGCCTTAAGCACATGGATTCCTGGCCGGAGGCCGCTGCCGAGACAAGCAGACTGGTCGCGCTGTTGAAAAATCGGATCGATTCGAACGAACTGGCGCCGCTCTAGTCGCGACGCCAACGCCGGGGACTTTGACAGATGGATTTTCGGGAAGACAACCGTGAAGTCAGGATAGCGGCCGGTTGCTCGCTGGCATGTCCGTTCTGCACCTTGGGCGAAGGACGTGAAGGTTTTGCTGTCGCTGATGTGATTGCCGGACGGATAGATCTGCCCGAGGCAGATCGTTACATCGTGCTTGCCGGAAACCTGATCGACGAAAGACACGTCCCGCTGGTTGCCAGGTTGAAGGCTGCCGGTGCCGCGGCAATCGATCTCTACGCTCACTCCGGGGTTAGCAATCCTGCCGCGATGAAGGCGCTGGCGGATTCAGGAATGACCGGAATCAGACTTGTCCTGCCGGCCGCCACCAAGGAGGATCTGGCCTCAATGACCAATGGACGCGGCTCCCTGAAAACGGCAGCGACACTGCTTGCCGGGGCCGCGGCGCTCGGTCTCGAAGTAACACTTGAAGTTCCGGTCACCGGAAAGAACGCTGGTCTCACGGCAGACACGGTCACCAGAGCGGCAAGACTCTCTCCGATCAGGATGGTCATACTGAGTTTTGTTTCCATGACGACGCCGGACGGCGAACCTGTACGCTGGGATCCGCTGCTGGCAAAGGAATCGGTTGAGGCCACGATCGCATTCTGCCGTGACAAGGGTGTCGAATTCAGACTATCCAGGAACGAGGCGCCGCCGCCGTGCATTCTGCCGCTGCCGGACGTGCCGGCGCGGACCTGGGGCGACCTTGCCGGCAATCCGCTCGAAGCGCCACCAGCGCGGGCGACTGCACCTTATCAGGCCT
>JAGOFO010000286.1 GCA_017997155.1 Myxococcota bacterium | reverse complement strand
TGCCGGCGATACCCTTCAGATCGTTCAGGCGCTTGACCAGCGCCTCATCACGCGCGAAGGCCGCCGGATAGCGCTCGCGGTACATGTTCAGCAGGCCGAACAGGCGCCCCAGGTTCTCCTCGGAATCGTCTTCGGCATAGGCGCGATCCGCGCGTTTGATATTCTCGACGTACGACTCGCGCGAGTCGCCCATCACCTGAACCTTGTTCTCGATGGTCTTGTAGTAACTGTCCGAGGACTTCTGACCACCGGTGAAGAAATTGATCCCGAAGTACCCGTAGTCGGTCAGGCCCAGCACGGCGCCCGCAAACGCGATAACCAGCACCACGAGAAGAACCGGCGCCAGTGCACGGCTCCGCTTCCCGCCATCGCCGGACTTAGCCTTCTTCGGACGCGGCGCCGGCGCGGCAGCCGCGCCCTTTCTGGTCTTTCCCTTTCGTCCCTTGGACGGCGGCACGTCGACAGTCAACGGCGCGGCCTCCTCGGGCGGTTCCTGATAGTCAACATCGTCGATAAGGGCGTTCAGGTCATCATCCCCGCCGTTGCCAGCGGGAATCCCGAAGTCGTCATCGCCGAGCGCCATGCTCAGGTCATGATCGATTCGTTCCGTCGAGGGACCGTCGTCGAAAATGCCCAGGTCGTCGTCAAAACCCGCCCCGCGCATCGCCTGTGTCGGCACGTCTTCCTGGTCAGGTTCCAGGGAATCCGCGACGGAATGGTCAGCGATCGGCTCGCTGGCAAAGAACGGATCCGACTCGTAATGCAGGAAGTCCTGCATGTCCGTGCCCGCCCCGGACTGGACTTCGGCAGGCCGATCCGCGCTCCGCGGAGGAGGAAGCGGCAGCTCGTCCAGACCGAATCCCATAGTGGCGTCCGGATCGACGTCGGCGAAACCGTCCGGAACATCGACACCCATATCGCGCAAAAATGCCGGTCCGGTGACAGGCTCAGGTTCTTTAGTGGGCTGGGGGACTTCAGGCCGCGGCTGTTCAGGCACCGAAATCTTCGACGCGGCCTGACGCTGGGACTCGTTGCCGAAGATCGTCTCGCTGCGCAGATGCGCCCCGTCGAACTTCAGGGAATACGAGCCGACCTGACCGGCGCCATGCCCCGCGCCGGCCCTTGACTGCTGCGCGGCAGGCTGCGGAGCTGGCTGCGACGAAAACAACGAACTCTGATCCACAACGATGCCGGTGCCGCATCCCGGACAAATCAAGGTCTTTCCGGGTTCAACGCCGTCCGTGCTCAATACTCGCTTGCAGATAGGACATTTCTGGCCCATAGACACCTCCGGATTGTCGAATAATACACCAAGACGGGCAATCCGGTAGTAGCTGATGACGAGCGCGCGCGAAGACGCACCACGCGCACAACGCAATTTGACTAACACGCGGCTTGGCATTAAATTTCGTTGTCACACTTCCTTTCAGAAACCGTGAGGGTTGTCATGGATAACGGTCCCACCAATTTCAACAACTCCCCGGAAGCCAACGCCATCCTCGGCAAGGGCGCCGAGTTCGAAGGCAAACTGGCATTCGAGGGAACCGTCAGGATTGAAGGTAAATTCCTGGGCGAGATTTCGTCCGAGGGCACTCTCGTCGTGGGCCAGGGCGCCAGGGTCGAGGCGAACATCGCCGTGGCGACCATCATCATCAATGGTGACGTGATCGGCGACATCCGCGCCACCACTCTCGTGTCCCTTCAGTCCACGGGCCGTCTCAAGGGCAATATCCTGACCGCAGGTCTCTCGGTCGCGCAGGGTGCCGTGTTCGACGGCGCGTGCCGGATGTCCGACGCGACCGATCCCGTTCCCTGAACAATCTCCCGGTGGCGGATCACGAAATGAAACGTCTCGGATCGGCATTGTCGATGTTCTGTCTGCTGGCCGCGCCGGTGACTCTGGTTGCCGGTTGCGACGACTTCAGCGAAGGCAGGCTGCTGCGCCACTACTCCCCCGCGCTTGAAAACGAGGGAACCGCGCCGGATGGCAGCGAAGCGATAGCCTTCGTGTCGGTTCTGGCGGATTTTCTTGGAAAAATCGATCCGGAAGGAAAGGACGCGGGAAGGTTTTCCGAAACATCGGCCCCGTTCCTGAGGGGATGGAAAAGCATCGACGTCGCGAAACGGCTGGGCACCGACAAATTTCTCGAACTGCTCGGCAGGAACGTCCTGGTCGCACAGACCAACGGCTACCGTTACACGCTGTTTCTGGAGCATCCGGCCGACGAGGTCACCTCGTTTCAGGACAGGAACGGCAGGACGATCGACATGGCGCCCTGCGTCAGTTACGGCAGCAAGATTCCCATCCTGCTGCCCCGCGTCCTTTTCGTGCATTACACTAACGGCGCGTTCTACCTGGATCTGGACGAATCATGCGCCTACCGCGACGGTTCCGATAAGCAATTCGATCCCGGCGTTCCTGCCGCCGACGGCGCCGAACCCGCCAGAGGGCCCCGCAAAATCGCTCTTCTGGACTTCGGCCTTGATGTGAAGTTCCGTTGCATGCTGCTCGACGACATCGCGCCCTTGACCGTCAAGACCTTCGAAATGCTCGCCAGAGGCGAGATCCCGCTTCCCAGTGCCAGGGGCGACGACTCGGAATCGCAGGATCCGGCCCAGGCAGAAATTCCCGAGA
>JAGOFO010000285.1 GCA_017997155.1 Myxococcota bacterium | reverse complement strand
CCACTCTCGGGTTGCATCTGCCGGTCGTCGACCCTGGCGCGCTCGCCTCTGGTTTCGCCGGCGCGGTCAGGTTCCTTCCGATCAGTATCCCGTTCGGACTTCTGACAATCGTCGGCGGCATCAACACGACCGCGTCAGCCAAGGCTGCCGGTGACGACTACCGCACGCGTGACATCCTGCTGATCGAATCGGTCGCGACGATCGTGGCCGGTTTGTTCGGTGGCGTCGCCCAGTCCACTCCGTATATCGGTCATCCAGCGTATAAGGCCATGGGCGCCCGGGCCGGATACACCCTGCTGACCGGTCTGGTTGTCGGCATAGGCGGCATGACCGGCCTGCTGGGCGTGATCGTGGATTACGTGCCCGAGGTGGTCGTCGCTCCGATACTTCTGTTCGTGGGTCTGGCGATCACCGATCAGGCCTTCAGGGCAACCGAACGGCGCCATGTCATCGCGGTCGCGTTTTCCATCATTCCGTGCCTGGCGTATCTGGTGAACATCTACACCGGACAGCTGCTCGGCGCCATGGCCGGTGCCGGCGTGTCGCCGGATGCCGCGCTCGGGGCGCAACTCTCTGTCATGAGCATCCTCGGTAACGGTTTTATCGTCACTGCGATTCTCTGGGGCGCGGCCCTGGTGTTCATAATTGATCGTCGCCCTCTGGCGGCGCTCGTGTCCTTCGTTTCTCTGGCGGTATTCAGCCTCTTCGGGATTATTCATTCGGTGGCTCCCGGTGGTGGTTTGTACCTGCCGACCATCGCCGACGCCTCGAAATCCATCGAGATCGCGGTCGCCTACCTGGTGACCGGCGTAGCGCTGGCGATCATGCTCAGGTTCGGGGACAGGGACGCACTTCCCAATAGTTAGTTCTGTAGCTAAACTGACCGCGTTTTCTGGACGGGGATTTGCAATGGCAAAATTCATCCTGGCACTTGACGAGGGCACGACTGGATCCACTGCGATGGTGGTGGCGCAGGATCTGACCTTCCTGGCAAAGGCTGCCAACGAATTCAGGCAGATATTTCCGAAACCGGGCTGGGTCGAACACGACCCGGAAGAGATCTGGGCCGCGACCGTGATGTCAGCTAAACAGGCGATGGAAAAGGCCGGCGTTGATCCGGCCGATTGTGCCGCGATCGCGATCACGAATCAGCGCGAGACGTCGGTCATCTGGGACCGTGACACCGGCAAGCCGCGTTTTAACGCGATCGTCTGGCAGTGCCGCCGCACGACCGCGTTTTGCGAAAAGGCAAAGGAAGAAGGCCTGGAACAGTACTTCCGTCATCGTACCGGTCTTGTGCTCGATCCGTACTTCTCCGGCACCAAGATTCGCTGGATGCTCGACAATGTGCCCGGCCTGCGCGCCGATGCCGAGGCCGGCAAATGCGCGTTCGGTACGATCGACACCTGGCTGATTCACAAACTGACTGCCGGGGTTTCGCACGTGACCGATCCGTCGAATGCCAGCCGCACCCTTCTGTTCAATATCGAGCGCCTTCAGTTCGACGACGCGCTCCTGGGTGTCCTGAAGATTCCGCGCAGCCTCATGCCCGAGGTCCGGGCATCCGCCGGTTCCTTCGGCGTCACCAGGGGTCTGGATTTCCTGCCCGACGGCGTGCCGATCACAGGCGTATGCGGCGACCAGCAGTCCGCCCTGTTCGGACAGACTTGCTTTGACGCTGGCCAGTCCAAGTGTACTTATGGAACCGGCGCGTTTCTGCTGATGAACACCGGTGAAAAGATGGTGCCGTCGACGCACGGTCTCTTGACATCGGTCGGCTGGACCGTGAACGGCAAGACGAATTACGTCCTGGAAGGTTCGTCATTCATCGCCGGTGCAGCGGTTCAGTGGCTCCGGGATTCCCTGGGATTCATTAAGACGGCGCCCGAGGTCGAGGAACTGGCAGCCAGTGTTCCCGACTCGGCCGGTGTAGTGTTTGTGCCGGCTCTGGCCGGGCTTGGCGCACCGTACTGGGACCCCGAGGCCCGTGGCGGTCTTTTCGGTCTGACCCGCGGCGCGACCAAGGCTCATGTCGCGCGCGCCGTCCTGGAAGGAATCGCCTTGCAGATCGCCGAGTTGCTGGACGCGATGGCAAAGGATCTCGGCCGGCCGCTGACAGAGCTGCGCGTCGATGGTGGCGCCAGCGCCAACAACCTGATGATGCAGTTCCAGGCGGACATCCTGGATGTCCCTGTCCTGCGTCCGAAGAATGTCGAAACGACCGCGCTTGGCGCCGCCATGCTGGCCGGTATCGGCATCGGCATGTGGGACATGGCCCATCTGCGGGAGATGGCCGCCATAGACAATCGCTTCGGCCCGCAGTTCGTCCAGAACGAACGTGACCTGTACCTGAACCGCTACAAATCCGCCGTCAAGTGCGTCTGCGGCCACTGCTGCCAGACCGGTAACTAGTTATTACTGCTTGAATCTTTCGATGGGAACCCCGTACATCGGCTGCATGATTATCTCGGGCTCCAGTGTCGGGGGCGGGCCGTAGGCCGTCTGGGGAACGTCGGGGATCGGCGTCGGTTCAGGTGGTTTGACGGCTGGCGGGGCCACCTTCTTCGGGGGACGGATTTTGGGCTGCGAGGGCTTTTCGGAGGGGGCAGGCGTAGGGGCGAATGACAATTCGCCCT
>JAGOFO010000063.1 GCA_017997155.1 Myxococcota bacterium | reverse complement strand
CCCGGCGAAATCCACGAGGAATCCAGTCTGGCGCTGCGTTTTGTCCGCGATTACATGGACTCGGACGTCGATGATGTGCTCGTCGAGGACGAGGTCACGTGGCGCGAGATCAACGCTTACTTCGACGCGGTGATGCCCGGACGTTCGTCGCGACTGAAACGTTACTCCGGCGACCTGCCCCTGTTCGTGAAATACAACGTGGATCGCCAGGTCGAGGCGCTGCTTCGCAACCGCGTGACGCTGCCGTCCGGCGGAAGCATCGTTATCGGACAGACCGAGGCACTGACCGCGATCGACGTGAACTCCGGCCGCACCAAGAAGGGAGCGATCGAGGACACCGCCTTCAAGACCAACGTCGAGGCCGCCGTCGAGATAGCCCGTCAGGTCATTCTCCGGGATATCGGCGGAATCATCGTGGTCGATTTCATAGACATGGAGTCTGAGGGCCACAGACATGATGTCGAGGAGACGTTGCGCAAGGCTCTCTCGCGCGACAAGGCCCGCCTGACCGTTTCGAAGATCCGCGACTTCGGGCTTCTGGCATTCTCGCGTCAACGCCTGCGCCACACGGTCGAGGAAGGAATCATGTCCGCGTGCCCGGCGTGCAGCGGCACCGGACGCATCCGGGCGCCGGGTCCGCTGGCGATGTCGATACTGCGACGCCTGCGCGAGCGGATCGCGAACATGACGGGCGACCCCGAGATGGTCGAGGTGACCGTTTCGATCGACGTCGCGAACTTCCTGAACAACCGCAAGCGTGAAGAGCTGATGGCACTCGAGAAGCGTCACGGCATGACGATCGAAATCCTGGGAACCCCCGACGTGATGCCGGACGACATGCAGGTCACGATACACGAGGATCTTCCGGAGGATCGCCAGATTTCCCGCCAGCGTATCGAACCGGCCGATGAGGTGACGCCACCGGCGGCCACAGCGACCACGCCCCAGCGTCAGAGCAAGCCGTCGGAGCCGGCCCAGCAGGCCGCGCCCAGACCGAAGCAGAAGCCATCCCTTCTGCGTGGTCTTCTGGCAAGGCTGCTGGATATCGATGAATACGACGAGGTTCAGGTCAAGGACAGCGTGGGCAAGGGGCCTGTCTCCAAGCCGATCGAGACGCCACCCACGCCCCCGGCGCGCCCGCAGGAGCCGGCACGCGCCCCGGTTTCCCAGCCTTCACGCGGATCAGGCGAACAGCAGCGAAAGCCACGCCCCCCGCGTCAGCCAAGACAGGAAGGCCGTGCGACGGCAGTTGCCGGGACGACTGCTCAAGCAGGTTTGAAGACCGGCGAGCCCCCCGTGCAGTCTGCCGCGAAAGACGGACAGTCCGTGGCGCAGCCGGCGCCTCAGTCCGCCGAACAGCCGGCTCCCCAGTCCGCTGAGCAGGCCACGGGACAGACCGCGGCAAAACCTTCCCGTTCAAGGAACGCCAGGCGACGGGCGGCACAGAAGCGTGCCCGCGAGGCAGCGGCGATGACAACGCCCGGAACCGGAACAGGCGCTCCGGCTGCCGCTTCCGCTCCGGCGGACTCGGCCACCGAGCCGGCCGTGACGTCAACGTCACCGGACGCCTCCGCGACACCGGTGCTCGATACCCCGGTCGCAAAAGCAAAACCGGCCCCCAGGCAGCGCAGGCCCAGGCAGCCCCGCCCCGCCCCTGTCCCCGTGGGCGAATTGTCATTCGCCCCTACGCCGACCCCGGCCCCTGCCCAAAAGGGCGAATTATCATTCGCCCCTACGCCTGCCACCGACAGCGGCATCGGCAGTCAGCCCGATGCGCCCGCGGCTCCGAAAAAGCCCGCCCGTCGTCACCGAACAAGAAAACCTTCCACGCCCGACCGGCCGGTTGACCAGGGCGCAGGCGATAACTGATTTTTTCAAAGGATTACGCATCATGCACGACGTCAAATACCTACTTGAGAACCTTGAGGAAGCGACTTCCCGCCTGGCCACCCGCGGGTACACGGACCTTGGCTGGCTTGGCGAACTGGCCGATCGTCGACGTCGGCTGACTGGCCAGTGCGACGGGATGCGCGCCGACCAGAAGAAGATCAGCGACTCCTTCAAACAGCCTGGCGTGACCCCCGAGGCCCGCGAGGAACTTCGCGCTCAGAGCAAGGCGCTCGGCGAACAGATCGCCAACCTTTCAAAGGAACTGGAGGCGGTCGAGGTGGAGTTGAACGACCGGCTCATGTACGTCCCGAACCTGCCTGATCCCCGCACCCCCGTGGGCCCGGACGAGTCTGGCAACGTGGTCGCCCGCGCATGGGGCACGCCACGCCAGTTCCCCTTCAAGGCGCTGGAGCACTGGGAACTTGGCGAAAATCTTGGAATCCTGGACTTCGAACGTGCTCGAAAGATTTCCGGCGCCCGCTTTGTTCTTTACCGCGGCGCGGGGGCCCGTCTGGAACGCGCGCTCGCGGCGCTGATGCTCGACACTCACGCCCAGCACGGCTACCAGGAACTCCTGCCGCCGTTCCTGGTGCTTGAACAGTGCATGCGCGGCACCGGTCAACTGCCGAAGTTCCGCGAGGAAGCCTACGTCGCGACGGACGATATGTATCTGATCCCGACCGCCGAGGTTCCGGTCACGAACATGTACCGCGAGGAAATCCTTGACGGGCGCGACCTTCCTTTGAAGTACGCCGCCTACTCCGCCTGTTTCCGTCGCGAGGCCGGCTCGCATGGCCGCGATGTCAAGGGAATGACCCGCGTCCACCAGTTCCAGAAGGTCGAACTGGTCAAGTTCACCACCCCGGAGACTTCCGAGGAAGAACACCTGCGGCTGACCGCCGACGCGGAACGCATCCTGCAGATTCTCGAACTCCCCTACCGCGTGATGGAACTCTGCAGCGGCGACATCGGCTTCTCCGCGGCCCGCTGTTTCGACCTCGAGGTCTGGCTGCCCGGGCAGCAGGCCTTCCGCGAGATCTCGTCCTGCTCCAACTTCGGGGACTTCCAGGCCCGCCGCGCGAACATACGCTACCGGCCGGCCCCGGGCGAGAAGCCGCGCTTCGTCCACACGATCAACGGTTCCGGCCTTGCAGTCGGCCGCACCGTCATCGCCATCCTTGAAAACTACCAGCGCGAGGATGGAAGCATCGCGATCCCGGCCGCTCTTCGCCCGTACATGGGTGGCCAGGAGGAGATACGCAAACCGTGATGCCGGGGCCCCGGAAATCAAACCCGGGTTTCCCGAAAATGCGTTCCCCGAATCGAACCCAGGTTAATTGAATGCCAGCAAAATCAAGCACTCCAAACGAACCGAGGTTTCCATTATGGCAATAGAATCAACGAAGAAGGTCGCCCTGGTGACCGGCGCCTCGTCCGGCATCGGCAAGGCGATCGTCACTCGCATGCTCGGCCAGGGCTGGACCGTGTACGGGGCCGCCAGACGTGTCGACCAGATGAGCGACATTCAGGCCGCGGGCGCCCATGTGATCCAGATGGACGTTACCGACGAGGGCTCGATGGTGGCGGGCGTTAAATCGATCCTGCAGGCCGAGGGCCGGATCGACGCCCTGGTCAACAACGCCGGGTACGGCAGCCACGGCGCCCTCGAGGTCGTCCCGATCGACGAAGCGCGCAGGCAGTTCGAGGTGAACGTGTTCGGACTGGCCCGCCTGGTCCAGCTGGTGCTGCCGACCATGCGCGCTGCCGGCTCGGGAACGATCGTGAACATCGGCTCAATCGCCGGTCGCATGTGGATGCCTTTCGGTTCGTGGTACCACGCGACAAAATACTCGCTGGAAGCGATGTCCGACGCCCTTCGCGTCGAGGTCAGGCCCTTCGGCATCCGCGTCGTTCTGGTCCAGCCCGGCGCCATCCGCACCGAATGGGGCGACATAGCAGTCAACAACCTGGTCACGCGCACGCAGGGCACGGTCTACGAGGATCGCGCGCGCAGATTCTCGAAGATGCTTTCCGGTGCGGGCATCGCGGTCGGACCCGACGTGATCGCCAGGGTCGTCACCCGGGCGGTGAACAGCCGCTGTCCACGCCGTCGTTACGCGGCCCCGTTCCACGCAAAGATGATGATCTTCTTCTCGTGGCTGCTGCCTGCCGGCGTCTGGGAATTCGCGATGCGCATGGTTCTGAAGTAGACGTCGACACGCCTTAACACCCCCTTAAGGAATCGGACCGGATAATCGCTCAAGAAATCCATTGGCCTGCCGGGCCGCCGGAGGGGTTATGACCATCCGTTCGATGTCGACACTGCTCTCCATGCTGGCCGCAACGGCCATTCTGAATGCCGGATGCGGCGACGACTCGCCATTCATGAACGCGGACACGATCGACCCGGAGGACAGCCGCACGCTCGACTCGAACGCTGTCCCCGACGAAAGCTACGACACATTCAGGCCCGACCGGGACGACATGACGCCCGACATCCCCGCGCAACCGGATACCGCGTCCCCGGACACCGCCGCGCCGGACCACGGCTCCATCGACACCCCCGACGATGCTCCAGGGATGGACTCGGCAAGCCCGAACTGCGACCTCGACGGCATCACCTGCATCTTTCTGCGTCACGACTCCATCGAGGTTCAGGGGGCCGGCGCCATCGTCTCCGGCACGACCGTCACCATCTCGGCGGCTGGTTCGTACTCAATCACCGGAACCCTGGACGACGGTCAGATTCTGGTCGACACGGCGGACGACGGCCTGGTCAGGCTCATGCTGAACGGCATGTCCGCTTCCAGTTCGACCAGTTCGCCCCTCTTTATCATCTCGGCCGACGACGTCGAGGTTCTCCTCGTGGCCGAAACGTCCAACACGCTGACGGACGCCACCACCTACGTCTATCCGTCGGCCGCCGTCGACGAACCGAACGCGGCCCTTTTCTCGAAGTCCGACCTCGACATCACCGGACTTGGAACCCTTACCGTCAACGGACGTTTCAACGACGCCATCAACTGCAAGGACGGCCTTGACATCATGGGTGGAACCATCGTCGCCACGGGCGTGGACGACGGCATCCGCGGCAAGGACAACGTCTCGATTACCGGCGGCAGCGTCACTGTCACGGCCACGAACAACGGCATCAAGTCGGACAACGACACGGACGCCGGCCGCGGCTTCATCAACATCGAGTCCGGCACCGTCAAAGTAACGTCGGGTGGCGACGCAATCACCGCCTTCTCCACACTCACCGTCAATGGAGGCGACTTGACCCTGGTCAGTGGCGGAGGGTCGTCCCGAACGGTCGCCAGCGGAGTGTCGGCGAAGGGACTGAAGGGCGGCACGCAGGTTCTTGTAACCGGCGGCACGATAAACCTGGACTGCGCGGACGACGCGGTCCACTCCAACGACGCCATAGCGGTGGACGGCGGCACCATCCTGGCCGCATCGGGCGACGACGCCTTCCACGGCGAGGAAACCCTTGAGATCAACGGCGGCGACATCACCATCACGAAGTCCTACGAGGGCCTCGAGAGCAAGCTCATCACGATTAACGACGGAAGGCTTCACATCACTTCAAGGGACGACGGCGTCAACGTGGCGGGTGGCGACGGTTCGGGCGGCTGGAACCCGGGCGGCTCATCATCGAACTACTTTCTGTACATAAATGGCGGATACCTCTGGATGAACGCCGGCGGGGACGGTCTGGACTCCAACGGCAACATCGTCATGACCGGTGGCACAGTCCTGGTCAACGGTCCGTCCGACAACGGCAACGGCGCCGTGGACACCGGTGACGGCGGCAGCTACTACTTCAAAATATCAGGTGGATTCCTGGTCGCGGCCGGAAGTTCGGGCATGACGGTCGGCAACAGTTCCTCATCGACTCAGTACGGCGTCCTGGTCAACATGTCCTCGTCGCAATCCGCGGGCACGGTATTCCATCTGCGAACTGCCGCGGGCGTCGAACTCCTGACCTTCAAACCCGCCAAGAAATACCAGTCGGTCCTGTTCTCGTCACCGGATCTCGGCACCGGTTCGCACGAGGTCTACCTGGGAGGCTCGTCGAACGGAAGCCTCACCGACAATCTGTACTCGGGCGGCCAGTACACCCCCGGAACCAGATACACGACCTTCACTGTCTCGTCCACGGCCACCCGCGTGGGCGGCGGCGGGGGCCCTGGATTCCAGCCCGCGCCATGACCAGCCGGGTGTGATTCCCGCTTCGAATTCACCTGGCGACCCCGGAGGCCCCGCGCGTAACGACGTGGGAAGCGCCCCCATTCGCCCGCCCGGCCACCGTGTCCGCCGGTCCGTCCCAGCCCAGGCTTGAGCCGTACTTCTTCAGCACGTGTCGCAGCCCGGCCGATGTGACGATCCCTACCCTGTACGCACCGTTTCGGCCATGTTCGACACTCCATCGCGCCGTGCGCCCCGACCTGAACCCGGCAGCCTTGATCAATTCGAGCGACCGTGGATTGAAATGCCCGTACGGATAAGCGATGAACTCCGGGCAGATCCCCAGGTTTTCCTCGATGTCGGCCCTGCTGTTGTTCAAGTCGGCCTGCAGTTCCGTCTCGCTCATGGCATTCAGCGATTTGTGTCTGGTCGTGTGCGCCCCGATCGTCATTCCAGCTTGCTGCATCTCCAGCAGCTGATCCCAGTTCATCGTGCGTGCAGGCACCCCGATGCGCCTGGTCACCACAAAGAACGTCGCCGTCATCCCGTATCGTTTCAGCATGGGAAAGGCGAACTGATACTGGTTGATCAAACCGTCGTCGAAGGTGATTACAGCGGCCCTGGGCGGAAGTGCGGCCCTGCCCTCGAGGCAGTCCGCGATTGCCCGGTACGGCACCACCTTGAAATCGTTGTCGCGCAGATACCTGAGGTCGGACTCCAGTTCGCCGGCGGTCGTGGTCATCGCGCCCTGCGCTCGACTCTCGGTGCGGAAATGCTCGCCAATGCGGTGGTAGACCAGCACCACGGCGTTGCATCGCGGGGCCGCGACCGACCCGCGTTCAGCCCCCGCGACCGCGCCACGTCCCCCGACTCCCTCGCCACGCGCGTCTCCGCCCACCATCAAGACAAGACAGAAAGCCGCCACAATGAATGAAAGCAAGCCAGGTCGGGCCCACCCAGGGGCCACGCAAGACGCCGGGCGCAACATTGGAATCAACCAGTATGATTGGCCAGATTATAGTTTGAGAGCACTAAGCACTGTCAACTATTTCAAACATCCGTTTTAGTCGATTGTCTTCAGCGCGCGGTTCTGGCGACCCTGATTCCGAAGTTGTAGGCGCAATAATCCGGCGGGGATGAATCCCTGAATGTCGACCTCTGGCGCTCGGCGTTCCCGCTCCATGCCCCCCCGCGGTTCACCCTGCGGTCAGTCCCACCGAACCAGGCGGATCCATCGCTCGGCGCCCCGTAGTAGTTGTCATGACCATTGTCCTGGCACCACTCCCACACGTTTCCCGCCATGTCGCAAACGCCCTGATCGGTGTTGCCGTTCGGTTTTGAGCAGACAGGCCAGCTGGAAACGCGCCCGCACCCCCATCCACTTGAACCTTCCATCACCGCCCGGTCACAGGTGGCGATGTCGTCGCCCCATGGATACCTGCGGATCTTCCCGGCACCGCGCGCCGCGTACTCCCACTCGGCCTCGGTCGGAAGGCGTCCACCGACCCATCTGGCAAAGTCGGCAGCCTGCACCCAGTCAACGCACACGACCGGCTGATCCGCGCCGCGAACCGAGAACGGAATCGCGCCGCCCTTGGTCCATCGACGCCCGTCGAACCGCTGGCACTTTCCATCGTCCCAGTGCGGCGGCGAGCAGACACCCGCATCGACACACCTGCCGTACTGAAGATTCGTGACCTCCGACCTTGATATTTCGAAGGTCGGCACGTTCACCTGATGCACGGGAAGTTCCTTGTTCTCGCCACCTGTCGACCCCATCAGGAAGCTCCCGCCGGGGATCGTCACCCACTCCAGGTCGCCGGGATTCCGCTCCGATGCCGTGCCGGCGGCCTCGCCTTCCTCCGCCGCACCCTCGTATTCCGACTCTGCGCCCTCGGTCGCCGCGCCGGCGGTCAACTTTGGATAGGCGAAGACGAACCACCAGACCGCGGCGCCGATCAGAACCACAACGGCAACACCGACAGCGATGAACGGCAGAATGCTGAGAGGAGCAGCCGCGCCTGGCCGCCTGTTCGCCGGGTCTGCCGGACCACCAGCTTTCGGCCCGCCCTGGTTTTGCCCGCCCTGGTTTTGCCCGCCCTGGTTCGGCCTGGCATGGTTCACGCCCACTGCCTGCACGCCGCCATTCCTGCCGACGACATCCTTCCCCGCGCCATCATTCCCGTCAGGCGTGATCTCAAAGGCGATCCTGGTCACGTCGGACTGCGGTCGCTGTGGTGTCATGGGAGTGGTCGGGAGCACGCCCGCCACGTCAGCGACACCTTCCTTTTCCACACACAGCCCGGCCAGCAGCGCCACCAGTTCGTTCCCGTTGGCAGGTCTCATCGCCGGGTCCCGCGAGACCGCCCGCATCGTCACCTCGGCAACGTCGGCGGGAATCGTCGGAACATAGGTTCGAACATCCGGGAAACCGGCCTCGATACCGGTGATGACCGCAATGAAAACCGCCTGAAGCGAGCTATCGGAAGCAGGCAGATCAAAAGGCATGCGCCCGGTCAGCATCCGGTACAGCACCATGCCCAGGCTGTACACGTCGGACCTTGCGGTCGCCGGTTCACCCTTCAACACCTCCGGAGCCATGAAGGCCGGCGTTCCCACAAGCTGCCCTGTTCCGGTAAGGGACTGATCTCCGGCGGTGCGTGCAAGACCGAAATCGAGCAGCTTGACCCTGCCATCCTCCATTATCTGAATGTTTCCCGGCTTGATATCGCGATGAATCACCGGGGCCGGCCTGGCGTGAGCGTAACCAAGCGCGGCGGCGGCATCACGGATGATTCGCAAGGCGCCCGCATGTTTCCATGGCCCCGGTTGCGCGGCCATCATGTCCGCAAGAGAACAACCGTCCAGAAACTCCATCGGCAGATACATCCGTCCCTGCTCGAAAAACGGCGTCTGAACACCAACGATCCCGGGATGTTGCAGTGTCGAATGCGTCCTGACCTCAGCCTCGAACCGTCGGCGGCTGGATTCGTCAAAGGCGAGATCCGGCCTGATGACCTTCACGGCCCAGATGCCTCCCATGTGGTCATGGGTGGCCCGAAACACGACCCCCATCCCGCCGTGTCCGATCTCCTCGTGCAAAGTCCATTCCCGCACCCTGGTCGCCATGGAACACCTCACCGATCACAATCTGTCATTGGTCGCCTTTTACCACAAATCCAGGATTCCGTCGCTTATCCATCGCCCCCTGGCGAAGACGTTTTCCCCACCCCGCGCCTGTCCACGGCGCCGCCCCTCATCCCGCATTGCCAACCAAAATCGGTTGTGTTAGGCTCCGTCCGGTTGTTCGGGCGATTAGCTCAGCTGGATAGAGCGTTGGTCTCCGGAATCAAAGGCCGTGGGTTCGAATCCCGCATCGCCCACCGACAAACCAGTGGTCAATCCTGACGCCAGTCAGGTTCTTTTTTTTCTGGTTTTCACTGCGAGGTGTCTATGTCGTTCCGCGTTCTGATCGCCGACAAACTGGACAAACAGGCTGTTCCGATTCTGGTTGATGCGGGGTTTGAGGTCGTCAACAAGCCCGGGATGAACGAGGATGAAATCGCCGCGGCCATCAAGGGTTTTGATGGTGTGATCGTGCGCAGCGCCGCCAAGATCACGGCGAAGATTATCGAAGCCGCCGATTGCCTCAAGGTTATCGGTCGTGCCGGTACCGGCGTTGACAATATCGATGTCAAGGCGGCCAGCGCGAAGGGAATCCTCGTGATGAACGTGCCTGGCGGCAACACCGTGACCGCCGCCGAACACGCCGTGTCGATGATGATGTCCATGGCGCGAATGATCCCGCAGGCCAACTGCTCGATGAAGAATGGCAAGTGGGAGAAGTCGTCGTTCACCGGGTACGAAATCACCGGCAAGACGCTTGGCGTGGTCGGCTTCGGCAAGATCGGCCAGATCGTCGCCGATCGCGGCATGGGCCTTCGCATGAAGGTCGTTGCGTACGATCCCGTCGTTCCGCCGTTCGTGATCGAGTCCGCCGGCGTGACACCGATTGCCTGCGTCAAGGACCTGATGGCCATGTCCGACTTCGTGTCGGTTCATACGCCGCTCAACGACAAGACCCGCGGCCTGATCAACGCTGAAATGCTCGCTTCCGCCAAGGACGGCGTGATGCTTATCAACTGTGCCCGCGGCAACATCGTGGACGAGGCGGCCCTGCTTGACGCGCTCAACAGCGGAAAGGTCAGGTCCGCGGCGGTCGACGTCTGGTCTTCCGAGCCTATCGGCGAGAATCAGGTTCCGGCCCAGCTTGCCGCTCATCCAAACGTGATCGCGACGCCGCACCTTGGCGCGTCCACTCATGAGGCGCAGAACCGGGTCGCATTGTCGATCGCGCGTCAGATTCGCGACTTCCTGCAGACCGGTGCAAGGTTCGGGGCCGTCAACTGATCAACCGGAATTGGTCTTCCTCCTCAATGGCTGATTGACAATGACAGATTGCCTGACGATTGTGGGTGTCCAGTGGGGCGACGAAGGCAAGGGCAAGATCACCGATCTGCTTGCCGACCGCGCCGATATCGTTGCTCGTTACCAGGGCGGTGCCAACGCTGGCCACACCGTGGTGGTACGTGGTGGGAAGGTCGTGCTTCACCAGATCCCATCCGGGATCCTGAACTCACGCTCCCTGTGCCTGATCGGTCCCGCCGTGGTTCTTGACCCGGCGACCATCCTGCTGGAGATGAAGGAACTCCTTTCGGCCGGCTGGGACGTCTCACCGGCCAGGCTCCGCATCAGCAGCTCCGCGCAGGTCGTCATGCCCTACCACAAGACGCTGGACTCCCTCCGCGAGGCGTCCCGCACCAAGGGCAGAATAGGAACGACCGGCCGCGGCATCGGTCCCGCTTACGAGGATCTTGTATCACGCGCCGGTATCCGTCTTCGCGATCTCTGCAATCCGGAACTGCTGCGGGAACGCCTCGAGGCGCTTCTGCCCGAACGTAACGCGGTCCTGACCTTCCATTCCGGCACTGCCGTCACTGTTCAGCAGATGCTCGAATGGGCGGCACCTCTCGCCGAGGTGCTGGCGCCCTACCAGGCCGACACCGGGAAACTGATCTCCGACAGTCTAGCGGCGGGTGGCAAGGTTCTGTTCGAGTCGGCGCAAGGCACCCTTCTGGACGTGGTCCACGGCACCTACCCGTTCGTTACGTCGTCGTACACGACCGCCCCGGCCGCCTTCCCGCTTTCGGGGGTTGGCGCGTCCCGCAACGGACGCGTGCTTGCAGTGGTCAAGGCGTACACCACCCGAGTCGGTGAAGGGCCTTTCCCCACCGAGGACTTCGGCGAATTCGGGAAGCGTCTGCGCGCCAACGGTCACGAATTCGGCGCGACCACCGGCCGCCCACGTCGCTGCGGCGCTCTGGATCTGCCTGCGCTTCGGTACACGTTCCGCGTCAACGGCGTCACCTCGATTGCCTTGACAAAGATGGATGTGCTGGGCGGATTCACCGCATTCCCGGTATGTGTGGCCTATCGTCTGCCCGACGGAACCATCAGCCGCGAGATGACCGCGGACAGCCTGATGCAGGGTACTCCGGTTTACGAGGACTGGCAGGGCTGGAACGACGACATCGCGACGGCCCATTCCGTGACGGATCTGCCCGTTGCCGCGCGGGACTTCATCCTGCGCCTCGAATCCGAACTCGGAGTGCCGGTCGACATCGTCTCAACAGCTCCGGATCGCGAGGCCACCATCGTGGTAAACGACATCTGGCAGTCGTAATCATCAAGAAACCCAACAACATAGTTCACACGCGCGCGCTTATCTGGACTATCTTCAAAAATCACTGATACAATGTGCACAGATTCGTTCCGATGGTGCTCAGTTGAGGTTGCCGCCGCAAAACACTGCCAGTGATTCGTCAGGAACCCCAACTCCGGCTCCGGG
>JAGOFO010000062.1 GCA_017997155.1 Myxococcota bacterium | reverse complement strand
CGTCGTTGGACGCGCTGTCCGGGGATGGCGGTTCAGACGAACTGTACGAATGGATTGACCAGGCGGTTGCCGCCTTTTGCAGACGTCATCAACTGCGCAGGCAGTTTCCGGCCGCCACGCTGGAAGGAGGCGAATCATGAAATTGGCGCGCCTGAATTCGTCGGGACAGGCCCAGTTCAGGGAGTACTTGGGCGCGCTTGCAACCGGCGTGATCAGGGAGCCGCCGCTGCACCTTCTGGAACATCCGGATTTCACTGAGCCGTTGCCCCAGACCGTTGAAGTCGAGCGTCGGTTGTTCGGTTCAAGGTATGCGGCCGCAGAGTACTTGAATGGTCTGTTCAGGGCAGTAGGCTTGACCGCGCTCGAAAAGGACATCGGCCTGTGGGCCTGGCTTTCATTGTTCTATTTCAACGAATTGTGTCCGTCCGATGCGGAACGACGACGGCGGCCTGGCGCCATGGTCCGGTGGTTTCTGGATTCATCGGGCCGTCGCTATTACAGACATCTGCTGGCCGGACCGTTCTTTGTTTACAGACAGCATCTGGATAACCCAGCGCGAACCAGGGTTCTTCTTTTCGGGCCCCTTCATAAAGTTAACGGGGTTTACGATGTGATCGCCGGACGGATGCGCCTGGTCAGTAACCCCGCGGTTGTGGAATGCGTAAGTCGCCTGTATTTCGACGCCCGCAAGGGCCACCTGAAACGAAATGCACAGACCTCAAGGCCCGGCGGGATAAAACGTTTCGTGTCCGTGATAATGCAGTTTGACTGCACCTATGACCTGTATTCCATGTCCCCGGAGGCCATAATGGCGTTGCTGCCGGCGGAATTCAGGCAGGGCGGGCGGCCGGCGGGGCGGGGGAAGGTTCCAACGCCGGAACAGGTTGTTGATCCAGGACGCGTCTTGTCTTACGAAGAAAAAGACAAGGGTTGAACGATGTCGAGACTCAACCATTAATAAGGATGAATAATGTCAAAAGAAGCTAAGGGTGCTGCATTCCTGCGTTATGTAATTCCGATCGTGGAAACACTCAGGGAATTCGGTGATTCCGGTACTTCAAGCGAGGTCACTGACAAGGTGATTGAACGCCTCGGAGTCACGGATGAAGAACTGGCGATTACAACCGGAAACGGTCAGTCGAGGGAACGAAATCGCATCGGCTGGGCGCGCTTCTACCTGGCAAAAGCCAACTATCTGGAATCGTCGCAGAGGGGATTGTGGACCCTCACGGACCTCGGTCGCACCGCTAAGCTTGACGAAGCTGCGGTGCAGAAGTTGTTTAAGGATGTTCAACGAATTCAAAAGGAGAGTGCGTCGGATTCGGCTGCCGTTACGGTTCAACCTGGGGCAGTCGACGTGGACGAGTCCTCTCCTGAAAATGTGTACCCCGATCACCGATCGGAATTGCTTGGGATATTGCGGACTCTTCCTCCAGCCGGGTTTGAAAAAATCTGTCAGCGACTGCTGCGTGAAAGCGGTTTTGAACGCGTTGAGGTGACGGGGCGGTCAGGTGACGGCGGAATAGATGGCCACGGTGTTTACGAAATCAATCCCTTTCTTTCAATCAAAGTCCTTTTCCAGTGCAAGCGCTACAAGGACGGTTCGCCTGTGACTGTGTCCCAGGTGAGAGATTTTCGCGGCGCCATGCAGGGCCGGGCAGAAAAGGGCATTATTATTACCACTTCAGTCTTTACGGCTGATGCCAGGAAGGAAGCAGCTCGTGATGGGGTGGCGCCAATTGAGCTAGTTGATCAGGACAGACTGGTCAAGATGTTCGAATTCGCGAGCCTCGGCCTGACACCGAAGAAGGACTTCGAAGTCAACCGGGCCTTCTTTGCGGAGTTCAGCCTGCCATGATTCGCAGGCCTTTGGGCTTAAGACGTTGATTCCGGGAGAATCGGCATGATTTGGGAGTCTTGTTACTGGAAGGATGATCTCCTGCGGACCGCTCTGCGATTGCGGCGCCGGCAGTCTCAACGACGGTGGTCAGAAGCATCGCTGGCCAACGTGGAGAAGGACCTATTCATCGGATTCTATTCAGTTCGCAAGCTGATGGACGCCAACAAACTGTCCGACTCCTCATTGTCCATGTCGATATCAATCACGGAGCATTCGGGGCTCGAGAAGTCAATCACGAACATGAACTGGCATCGTTTGGACGAACTATATGACCTTGAAAACCCGCGTCCCGGCAAACTTGGGTTGAGGGCACTCTGCAATCAAATCGTCCATAGTTATGTGTTCGTAACTGTACTCAATGACAAGAACCAGGGGCTTGATGGCATAATGATTGCGTCCGACCGCGAGAAGTCGTCACGCCTGTACCAAATTCCGGTGGACGAAATCGTGCGAGTCTTTGAAATTGTTGGCAACGACTACCCAAATCAGCGAGAAGCCACCTGGGATTCCAAGCTTGGCGACTATGTCGTGCACCAAGAAATGGTTTTGGATTAGAGATGGCGCGTGTTCCGATGATGTCGACGCAGATATCCGTCCACTCATGACACGACCATGACATCACAAGTCCAGACTTGGTGAAATGTACGGTCAGTGTTTTGCACATGGCCACCCGCCCGAAATAGGGCACTCCGACCCCAAACTGGAGAATCCCGCGATGAACAAGCTACTTCTGACATCCGTTGTCGGCCCTTTCGGCGTGGACGACGCCTTTGGGCGCAAAGACAACAAGATGGAATTGATGCACAACCAGGTCACGCGCGAGCAGGGCGTGTTTTCATTCCGTTTCAACCATCCGAGCTTCGGCCTGCATTTTCTGGCCGAAAACGTGCTGACACCAGCGACGGTCCTGGATTACCCGACCGATGCCGCCTTCTGCAGTGAAGTCGCCCGGGGCTATGAATACGTCGGCATCAGCTTCATCATTCCGAACTTCCTGAAGGCGCGGCACATGGCCAGAAAAATCAGGGAGCTTTCGCCTGATACCAAAATCATCCTTGGCGGGCACGGAACCGCCATTCCCGATATCGAAAGGTTGATTGATCACGACCACATATGCCGCGGCGAAGGCATCCAGTTCCTGCGGGGCCTTCTGGGCGAGCCGCTTGACCGGCCGATCCGTCATCCCGTCATGAACAGCTCATACAACCGCAAGGTGATGGGCGTCCCGATTCCCGAGTCGTCCGCGATCCTGGTGCCTGGCGTCGGCTGCCCCAACAAGTGCCGCTTCTGCGCCACGTCGCACTTTTTCGGGGCGTACACGCCATATTTGAAAACCGGCCGCGAGGTTTTCGACGTGTGCTGCCGGGCACAGGACGAACTGGGCGTCACCGATTTCGGCGTCCTGGACGAAAATTTCCTGAAGATGCCGGAGCGCGCCCTGGAACTGATGGAATGCCAGGAATCGTCCGACCGGCGGTTCACGTTCGCGATCTTCAGCTCCGCGGAAACCCTGACGGCGCTTGGCGACCTGGACCTCCTGGTGCGGATGGGCGTGAATTTCATCTGGATGGGCGTCGAATCCAGGAAAGAGATGTACGACAAGAACCGTGGCGTCGATTTCAAGAACCTGATCGTTGCGCTTCGCCAGCGCGGCATCGCGGTAATGGCATCGGCCATACTGTTCCTTGAGCATCACGACCGGGTCAGCATCAACGACGACATCGAATTCGCTGTCGGGCTGAATCCCGACTACCTGCAGTTCATGGGGTTGGGGCCGATCCCGGGCACGAAACTTTACGAAGATTACGCGGGGCAGGGCAAGTTGCTTGAAGACATTCCGTGGGAAGATCAGCACGGCCAGGACCGAATCTGGTTTGACCACCCGTCGTTCACGAGGGACGAAACCCGTCAGGTCCTGGTCGATGCGTTCAGACGCGACTATCTGGAAAACGGGGCATCTTTCACGCGGACGATACAGACAACGCTGAACGGCCTGACTTACACGGCCCGGCACGCAGACCCGCGCGTGCGGGCGCGTTCGGAAGTTTTTCGTGCGCGCGCCCTTGAATTGAGGTTGTTCCTTCCGGCTTCCGCCATGTTGTCAAAGAATCCGGTCACATCTGCCCAGGTGGTCGAATTGCGGCGCCAGTATGGTGAATTGTTCGGGCACGTCACGGCGAAGGAAGGCATCATGTCAGGCGCCGTGGCCGCGTGCGCGACCTGGGATCGGGTGCACAACGCCCTCTTCGGCGACGTCCGTCAGCCGCCGGCCGCCACGGTAATGTACCGTCAGACCGAGGAATACGCGCACGCCGGGGGAAGCGTGTAGGAACTTTCATCCACAAAACGGCTCGATGGGGCGAGTGTTGTCGGGTGTCGAACGGGTGTCAAAGTCGGGAATCCAGTCGAACGCCGGGGATGCGACGGCCGGCGGGCCCAGGAAGGCCGTGTGAAAGTGAGTTATTGCGACCTTGCGCAACGGAAGCCAACGTTACCTGCACGTGTCATTGGCGGGTCGCCTGCGCGACCAGACGTACGGAGGGAAGCAGCACTACCAACGAAACAGCCGCCGCGGAGGGCACGTTCCGAGCCGCTGGCCGGACCAGACGGATCTGTCGAAGTGCTGACCATAATCACACGTCGGTATGTCGCACATTCCGGCAATGATGCATTGCTTGTAAGCAAGCTGCGTCACTTCCGTCTGGTCAATGAAATACGCAGACAACGTAACCTCGTGAAAAGGCTTTTCGTCATCCGCGCAGCCCGAGTCCACCGCTTCGGCTGACCAGGCCGGTGCCCGGCGCGCAGTCCACACAAATCTGTTCCCCGCCGCAGGCCACCAGAATTGGCGCCGTCAGCAGCGCCGCAATCACAACGGATTTCTTCAAACGCTTCATGTTCGTCCCCCTGCCTGAAAAATCAGTTGAATACGTTTTACCCCGAAACGCGCGTCCCGGAAACAGCAATCAGCACAAACCAGTTGTGGTTACGGCACTTTCCACTGAAATCAGGCCGGATGGGGGGGGGCCGCCTGCCGCGCGCCTAATCCCCAATCTCCTCCAGCAGGGCGCTGATCTGTTCGGGATCGGGCAATCGCCCCTTCAGTTCGGTGGGAAGGGTTCTGGTCATTTCATAGGTGGCGACACCTATCGGTTTGCGGGCGTCGTTCAGCGCGTACTCGACAATCGTCCGGCTCTTTTCTTTGCAGAGAATGATACCCATGGACGGATTTTCGTCTGCCTGACGAACCTGCCTGTCGAGCGCGGTCAGGTAAAACTGCATCTTGCCGACGGATTCGGGCTGAAATTCACCGATTTTCAACTCGACCGCAACAAGGCAGCGCAGGAGCCGGTGAAACAGCAACAGGTCGATAAAGAATTCCCGACCATCTACTTCCAGCCGATACTGACTGCCCATGAAAGCAAACATGCCGCCCATCGCACGCAGGAAGTCTTCGACCCTGGCAATCAGCGCACGTTCCAATTCGCGTTCGCTGTGTTCTTCACCCAGTTCCAGAAAATCAAAGGTGTATTCATCCTTCACAGCCAGTTTGGCCTGGCCGCGAAGCTCAGGCGTCAATACCTGTTCGAAATTGGTCTGGCCCAGCAGGGATTTTTCATAACTCTGGTTGTCGATCTGGTGGACAAGAACACTCCTGGACCACCCGAATCTGCGGGTCATGCGGATATAGAATTCACGTTCCAGCGGGTTCTTACACCTGCCCATGATGACCAGGTTGTGAGCCCAGGCTATTTCTCCAACCAGTGGTTGGAGTCTTTCATGGCCATTGTATTCCAGATAAAACTGCCGCATGTACCAGAGGTTCTGCACCGAAAATCCGGCGACGCCCGGAAACTCACGCCGCAGGTCGGCAGACAAATTCTCGACCACTGACCTGCCCCATTCCGCCCCTTCCTGGCGTTCGGCGATCATCCGCCCGATGTCCCAGTACAGGCCGACCAGCTCTGTATTGACCGCCTTCAACGCCGCATACTGCGCAGAACGAACCCGCTCCTTAACCGCTGTCAGGAGATGTCCGTATTCAGAGCCAGGATCGTTTCCTTGAAGTCTGTCCATTCCATTCTCCAACTTGGTGACGCGAATCATTCCTGCCCGGGGAAAGCCCTCGAATGTCTGTCGTGAAGAAGTTGATTCAGTTCCTTTTTTGCATCGCCACGGAATGGTTCGGCCCCGGCCGGGCGGGATTGTCCCTGACGGGCCGGTCAGGTATAGTCCGGAACATCATGGTGAAGACCAGCATCAACAATCCGCTTCATATCGACGTGGTGAATGTTCCGGGGACGAACGGGCTGATCGGCATGACGCTCTGCCCAGGCAAGAAGTACACGGGACCGACCGGTGTTCACGACCGGGATCTGGACCTGGACCTGGATGTCATCCACAACTGGGGCGCCAGGATGCTGGTCAGCCTGATCGAAGACCACGAATACCGCAAAGTCCAGATTACCGACATCGGTTCAAGAATCGCGGGAAGAATGACGCACATGAAACTCCCGATCAGGGACCTGGATGTGCCCGATTCCGCATGGGAACAAGACTGGCAGGTCAAGGGCCCCATCATCCGCGCGGCCCTGCGCAACGGCGAACGGGTTTGCGTCCACTGCATGGGCGGGCTCGGACGGACCGGCCTTTTCGTGGCACGGCTGCTGGTTGAATTCGGCATGTCCCCCGACGAGGCCATCCTGGCCGTCAGAAAGGCCCGACCCGGCACGATCGAAACCCCGGCCCAGGAAAACTATGTCCGGGCATGCACGCCAGGCGGGGGTTTGTAGGCAAAACCCTGCCGCTATTCAGACAGCAGCTTCTTCAGTGTGTTCACAGACCGGCCAAGACGATTCGCGACTTCCTGCTGGGTCAGCGGGCCGCGGTTTTCCATGGCGCTGCGGGCGTATTCGCGAATGACATCGTCAATCGGCCGAATTTCGTCGGGCTTTCCCGGGGCCGGCGCGATGGGCGCGGGGTTCGTCTTCTTTAGTTCGCGAAGCACATCGTCCCCAAGCAGGACGCGGCGCTTCACCAGCGCGGCAAGCTGGCGGACGTTGCCGGGCCATGGCTGGGACGACAGATGTTTGCGCTCGCCCTCGAAGTAGTCCAGATGCTTCTTGATGGCGGCCCCACCGATCTCCATCCTCCCGACAAACCTGAATACAAGGTTCTTGATGACCGCCTGGATATCGTCGGGTATTTCCCGCAGGGCCGGGGTGTGCATTTCGACTTCGGCAATGCGGTAGTAAAGATCGGACCTGAAGCGTCCGTCCTTGATCCGTTCATGGATGTCAGGCTGGGCGGCCGCGACAATCCGGATGTTCACTGATTCTTCTTTCTTCCCGCCAACCCTGCGGAACCGGCCGGTCTGGATGAAACGAAGAAGATCCGCCTGCACTGCAAGCGGCATGTCACCCAGTTCATCCAGAAACAGCGTACCGCCGTCGGCCTGTTTAACCAGCCCCTCCGTCTTGCTGACGGCGCCCGTGAATGCCCCCTTTTCGTGCCCGAAAAGTTCGGAACGCAGAAGGGTTTCGTCCAGGCCTGCACAGTTCAGCGCGACAAACTGCTTCTGCCGTCTGGCGCTGAATTCGTGCAGATAAAATGCCACAGATTCCTTGCCGGTACCGGTTTCACCAATAATCAACGCGCGGATTTCCGCAGGGCCGACCTGGACGATTCTCTTCCTCAGTTCGATTAACGACTTTGACCAGCCTTCGAGGTAAGGTAAATCCGCATCAAGGATTCTTTGGACCGAAGCCGCATCATCCGGTGGCGGTTGGTTGGAGTCCGACGTCGCAAGATAGTCGGCCGCTTCAACAAGCGGGGCAGGATCCAGGTTCATCATCTTGCAGATGAAACACTTGTACTGCAGCCAATCCCACAACTTGCCGCGTCGGGCAGCGGCCGCCTTCGGGGAATCCTTCCGGTGCGGCCATGTGACCACGGTCCCGGCCTTCATAAGCGCCTGGATTTCCCGATTAATCGCACCTCCGTCCCGTACATTCGGAACCAGGATCAACAGATGGCTGCAGTCATTCCGTTCGCGCAACTGCTTGATGACAGCAAGAAGGCGCCCGGCCCCGCCCACCACAAGTTCGCCCCAGTCGGAACGGCGTTCGGCAGCAAGAAGAACCTGCTCAGGAACCGGAGAGATCGCGATGATTCGGCGTGTCATATTCATGGCCCCGTTCATATCATTTTTTGATAGTGGTATCAATAACTGACATTTAAAACTGACAACAGCAATTACCGGCCGCCACCGGCAAAAAGCCAACACCCAATCATTCCAGCAAGTTACAAACCAGCACAAAACTGGCACGACATTCGCAATGAAGAAACACGTCCTGAAGTTGAAAACCAGACGAGGTATCGAAAATGACATGGTTCGAATTCGCGGAACAACACCGCATCTTCCTTGAATTGGCAACGTGCGCCGTGCTGGGGATCATCCTGTACGCGATGGACACCGTCAGACGCGTCCTGCTTGGCCATTACAACCTGAAGACCGCCGCGACACGCACCCGGCAAGAGGCGTACCTCATCAAACAGATATGCCCGCTCCTGGAAACACAGCAGACGCTGTCGCTGTCCGACCCTGTTCACCGCATGGCGCTGGCCCGCGCGGTCGCCAACCACCTTGTTAAGGACGAAGAAGAATGAATAACCTGAAAAAAAGTTACCAACGCACCCTTGAAAACATCCTCGCGCAGGAACCGGCCCTGTCGGTGGAAGCCAACAGGCGGTTGAACGACGAACTGACACTGCTGGAACGGGACGGATACATCCCATTAATGGCCACGCTTGCAAACATCACTGACTTTGCCCGCCACAACGCGATCGGGATCGGCCCGGGACGCGGTTCGGTCGGTGGGAGCCTTGCGGCCTTCCTGTCCGGCGTCACCATGATCAATCCGCTGGCGCACGGCCTGGCGTTCGGGCCTTTCCTGGATACGCTGAACAAACCGGCTGGAGTCGTTCAGTTCGAAGTTGAAACGTCCGGCTGGGAAGCAGTCCGCCATTTCATCGAAACCACCGACCTGCCCGCCGGTAATCGTATCCGCGTCCTGCCCTCGGCCAACCTGGATCTGCTGTTCGGGGTCGTCCGCCAGGTCTGGCCGGCGCAATCGGCCGATGAAAGCCTGGCCCGAATGCCGCTCGACGACCAGGAGGTACTACAATGGATCGAACAACTGTTGCCGGACGGGCGCTTCGTTTCGAGAGGGCCAGCGGCTAACAGACTGCGCGAATCTGGCTTCCGGGTCCGATCATTTGAAGATGTGGTCTACATGATGGCGTTCCTGCACTTCCCTGACAATCACTCCGGTGCGGTTACACATTCGAACAAAGCTCACCTGACAGGACTCGCGATTACGACGTACTGGCTGACCTTCCTGAAAATGCACCACTCGACGAAATTCGAAGCGTGCAGGAACCAGTCCCATGTCGCGGGTCATTCCGCTTCCCGGAACAAGACAATTACCGAGGTAGAACAATGAACATCCGTATCCTTGGCGGCGCCCATGAAATCGGCGGCAACTGTGTTGAGCTTGAGTCCGGCGGACAACGGCTGCTGCTGGACCTTGGCATGCCCCTGACCGCCGGCCCCGATGAACACATTCCCCTGCCGCCCGTGGCGGGCCTGTTGACCGGCGACGACCCGACCCTGCACGGCATCGTCATCAGCCACGGCCACCTGGACCATTACGGGCTGCTCCGCCAGGCCCACCCTTCCGTCCCGGTCTTCATGGGCGAGGCGGCCGCGCGCATATTGGCGGAAGCAGCCTTCTTCATGCGGGATCCCGTCGTGCCACGGCCCGCCGGATTCCTGAAGGACCGGACGCCCATGGATATCGGACCCTTCCGGGTCACGCCGTACCTGGTCGATCACTCTGCCTTCGACGCGTACGCCATGCTTGTCGAAGCCGACGGTCAGCGACTGTTTTACACGGGGGACCTGCGGGCACACGGACGGAAGTCAGCCCTGTTTGACCGCCTGGTCAAAAATCCGCCCGAAAACATCGACATCCTGCTTTCCGAAGCCACCAACGTCCGCGACGATGCGGCCCCGGCCGCCCCGGCCATGACCGAAGGGGAACTGGAAAACAGCTTCGTCGAGGCATTCCGCGCGACGGACGGACTGGCCCTGGTCGCGTTTTCCGTCCAGAACATCGACCGACTAGTGACAATTTACAAGGCGGCAAGGCGCAGCAACCGGGAACTGGTGGTCGATCTGTACGCGGCCACGATTGCCAAAGCCACCGGCTGTTCCAGCATCCCCCAACCGCCTTACGATGGACGCGGGTTCAGCAACTACCGGGTTTTCTTGCCCCTGTCACAGCGGATAAGGGTCAAAACCAGCCAGGAATTCGACCGCGCCGACTGGGTCCGCGACATCCGCGTTTTCCACAAAGAACTTGCCCGCCACCCTGAACGATTCGTGATGATGTTCCGCGGGTCGATGACCGGGGATCTGAGGGCCGTCAACAGGCTTGGCGGACTTGCCGACGCAAAGGCCTGGTGGTCACTGTGGAAAGGCTACCTGGACGAACCGTCCGGCATGAAGCTGCAACAAAACCTGGCCAGCATGAACGTGCCCCTGGAAGTCCTGCACACCTCCGGCCACGCCAGCGTCGCTGATCTGCGCCGCCTTGTTGAATCAATCAACGCGCGTGAAACGGTTTTCCTGCATACGGAACATCCGGACAGGGCTAGAATCATCTGCGATCCGAAATGTTGTCCGTCTTCTGGAAGCGACGCTATTGGCGCCGCCAATGGCCATAGTGGCAGAAAGGCGGATCGATAATACGCCAGACGTCTGGCAGATATCAGGAGGGAATCATGGGAGAATTCATGGTAATCGCTGAAGGAATAGCTCGAAGAGTTGCCGCAGTCGAAGGCGGCGTAGCCCCAGGCGCGCTTGCCGAAATCGGAGGTGAGGTCTCGACGGCAGCAGGGTTGGGTCCTTACATTAACTGCTATCCCGGCACACCGTCTAATGCTTGTTGTCCACTTGCCCTCTTCATCTCATTGAGCGCACAGGGTTACGCCAGAAAACGACGTGGGCAGCCTCATCTTTCATTCGCGGAGGCGCTCGACTGTCTGGTGGCACACATGACGGGCGAGTGTTCCGGCATTACTCGACATGCAGTACTGGTTACCGACAGTTGGGATGGCACTGCATGGATGAAATGGCACAACACCGTCAAGAACCTCAGGCAGAACGCAACAATCGAAATTTATTTAATAACCGGGGAAGGGACCGTGACGGAAATTGATTTCTAGGCGACGGGGCGACTTACCCTGCAAACTATGCTGGAGTTCCACTCACGCGAACTGGGCCGTTAAACAAAGAGGCTTATCGATGGAAATTCTGGGTTACGGCGAAGACGCTCTGACGTATTGGGCACTGACCGAAAAGCTTGCCGAATTCCTCAAAGAACTGAAAGACGAGACCGACCCAAATGAGGTACTCGTAATCTATCGGCCAAGCTTTGGGCGTGGCGTGGGTGCAAGCAAATCGGATTGCAGTGCGACTTTCGGGGAATTTGACGCCATCGTGGCAACAGGTGAAGCCGTGTACCTGGTGGAATCAAAGTGGCACCGCTCGCCTGAAGTGAAGAAAAGTAAACGGTGCGTTAAGCTCAAGGAAAACCAGATCAGACGCCATGATGTCTTCCATTGGTATCGATCAAACCTGACGAAGTCTCGACGAGAGGCCTGGGCCAGATTCGACATTGATTTTGGGCCTGAATTCAAAAGAAGATTTATTGACCTGAAACTTTGCCTTCCACCCGCGAGCAGTGATCTCAAGAAAAACCTCTGCTTTGTTTTGGATAAGATTGAACACTACAAAGAGACCACTATAAACGTGGTGCTATTCATCGGTCCGGTTGACTGGCCTCAGCCGAACACCGTGACGGACGATCAAGGAAAGACCATTGATTTCACCATTGCCTGCATTCAATTCAAGGGTGTTCAAGAAGGCAATGACTACTTCGACATGGACCATACTCCACCAAAACCCTGACCGATAGCCCCAATACAACTGATATTCAGTATTTTTGGAGGGCGGCTCATACCGAC
>JAGOFO010000284.1 GCA_017997155.1 Myxococcota bacterium | reverse complement strand
GACCGCTTCCGTTGTAAGCGACCGCAATCCAGTTCGCGGCGTCCGTGCATGTACGGCCGTCACCGGCAAGCCCCGGCCCGCATTCGCAGTCAAATGAACCGTCCGTGTTCTGGCAGACCGCCTCCCAGGAACAGTCATCGGTCTGAAGAGCGCACTCGTCCACGTCCTGGCATGACGTCCCGTCGCCTTCCCAGCCTTCGTTGCACTCGCAGCCAAATGAGCCCTGCGTGTTGGCGCACTGCGCATTCTCGTCGCATGAATCGGTGCCAGCCGCGCACTCGTCCACGTCGGAACATGTCGTGCCGTCGCCCTCCCAGCCGGCGTCGCAGACACATTCGTACGAACCGTCCGTGTTCACGCACTCGGCGTTATCGTCGCAGCCGGCCGTGCCGCCAAGACACTCGTTCTGGTCCCGACAGGTCTTGCCATCGCCCTCCCATCCTGTCGGACAGGCGCACGAAAACGAACCGGGCGTATTCGTGCAAATCGCCACGTCGGCGCAATCATCCGTGGCGGCAGCGCATTCGTCGATGTCGTCGCATACGGCGCCCGTGCCGGTGAAGCCGGCGTTGCACTGACAGGAATACGCGCCGTCGCTATTCGTGCATGTTGCGTTTTCGGCGCAGTCATCGGCGCCGGTCGCGCATTCGTCGATGTCGACGCAGGCATCCGTATCCCAGACAAAGCCCGGGTCGCAATCCTCCTCCTCGGGCGTGCCATTGCCACCACATCCGGCGAGCAACACCGCGACGCCAAGCAGGGCCGACATACCAAGCCGGACGACGGATTTCGTCCATCCCCCGGTTCCCACTGCCGTTCCAGACACAAGCCTGTTCGATTTCATCTTTTTACCTCTTGTTTAATGAGTATCGGATTCGTCTGTAGACCAGGAAATGGTATACCGGTCCGGCCCCGAAGGGCAACCCCCGGAGTGCGCCATCATCAGCCGCTGCCGAGCCATCGACCGTTGACATGCCTCGTTTTGTGTCGGATAACGTCCATGACAACACTGCAGAATGAGGCTGCGATGAAGCGACTTGTTACAATTCTCTGCGTGGCGGCGATCTTCGGCGTTTCCTGCGGGCCTCGCTGGGGTGCCGTGATCGTGACAACCACTCCCGAGGGGGCGGACGTCTACGACTACGAGAAATTCTTCTCAAAATCGCCTGCAACCATGATTTACGGACCCAGCAGCTCCGGGAAATGCGTCAGGGCCAAGGTCAAGGCGATGAAGGATGGCTACTCCGAGACGTTCGAGATGATCGACGTCTGCCCGCGCTACCGCTCCGAGGACCGGGCGGTCGCCAAGGCAAAGAAGCTGCATCTCGCACTCCAGCCGAAGTACTACGTCACCGTCCAGGTCGAAAGCGAACCATCCGGAGCCAACATCTACGGTCGGGATGGAAAGTACTGGGGCAGGACACCGGCGCTGTTGAGCATGACCAGGGACAGCCCGACGTGTTTCAATTACCAGGCCGTGGCAAAGATGAACGGCTGGGAGGACACACCCGGGTCGTGGCGAATCTGCCCGAAGTTCCGCAGCAGGGAAGAGGCTTCACAGAGTCCCGAACGCGCCATGTTCATGATGAAGGCGACTCCACAGACGCCCGTCCAGGCCGAAATCCGCGTCACGTCCGAACCGGATGGCGCGAGCGTTTACGCGGACGGACAGTACTGGGGCACGACGCCCTATGTTGGCCGCGTCAGCTTCGCCTCGCCAACCGCCACGATCAGCCTCAGGATCGAAAAGGCAGGATGGATCACGAAGACCGAAATGCTGTCGCCCGGGATCAGCCGCGTCCACGTGGTGCTGCAACCCTCGAACGCCGCGCCCAGGTAACGAAACCCAACCGGCGCCATGCCGCCTTGCCGCTATTCAAGCCGTTAATGGTAGATACGAACGAACGACCGCGCCTGTCCGGATAATAATCAAACGTTCGACTCGCGGAACTTCCGCCAGGCATCGATGACCGCGCGCCTCGTCGATTCCGTCGCGGGTGAAAGAGGCAGACGCACACGAGACGAGCATATGCCCAGGTATTCGGCCAGAGCCTTGCAGGGTACGGGATTGGTCTCGACGAACAGGGCCGAATAAAGCGGAGCAAGACGACGGTCGAGTGCGGCGGCATTGGCGGGATCGCCGTTTTTCCACATATTCCACATGGCGACCATCTCAACACATGCGACGTTTGAGACAACCGACACGACCCCTCGCGCGCCAAGCGACCAGAATGGCAACGACAGCGCGTCGTCACCGGAAAGCACCGCGAAGTCCGACCTGGCCCCGGACACGATGTCGCGAACCTGGGTGCATGACCCGGCCGCCTCTTTGATTCCAATGAATCTGGCATCCCGCGCCAGGTCAAGCACCGTAGCGGGCAGCATGTTCACCACGGACCTGGGCGGAATGTTGTAGATCACGACAGGCAGGCCGCCATTCTCGACCACTGCCCGAAAATGCGCCTTCATGCCTTCCTGCTGCGGTTTGTTGTAGTAAGGAGTCACCACCAGGGCGGCATCCGCGCCAAGTTCGGCGGCGCGTCTGGTCCTTTCAATGGTGTCTTCGGTATTGTAGGACCCGGTGCCGACAATGACCGGGATGCGGCCGGCGACCTGGCCGACAACAGCCCGAACAGTGAAGTCGGCCTCGTCATGGCTCATTGCGGGAGTCTCGGCGGTCGTGC
>JAGOFO010000061.1 GCA_017997155.1 Myxococcota bacterium | reverse complement strand
CCTGTGGACCGTAGACCTTCTGGATTGCCATCATCGACCGCCGGACAAGACCCATCATTTCAAGACCTTCGTCCGGAGTCAAATCAAGTGGCGAAGCCACATGGCGGCAGGGCGCGACCATCACGTGGCCCGATACATAAGGATAGCGGTTGAGAATCACGATGGCGCCGCTGCCCTTGAGAACCACCAGGTTGTCGTCACAAGGTTCGGCGTCGACGGCCGCGCAGAGGAAACAGCCGCATTTCTTTTCGGCGTTGGTCACGTATGCCATTCTCCACGGAGCGAAAAGCAGATCCATCGTTATCTCAGGCGGTTCGAGCGACACGCCCCTTTTCGATCCCGGGCGCCCCGCCTCTGACGACATCACCGGTGATCACTACCCTGCCGACGTCATCCCTGCCGGGCAGGTCGAACATCAGGTCGAGCATCACCATTTCAAGTATTGAACGTAGTCCGCGCGCGCCCGTTCCGCGTTCGACGGCCTGCGCCGCGATCGCCTGCAGGGCATCCGGCGTGAACTCCAGTTCGATGCCTTCCATCTCGAACATCGCCTGGTACTGCTTGACCAGCGCGTTTTTCGGCTCGGACAGGATCCTGACAAGGGCGGTCTCATCGAGAGTGTCGAGACTGGCGGTCACGGCAAATCTGCCCACGAACTCGGGGATCAGGCCGAACTTGATCAGGTCCTCGGGCTCGGTGCGACGAAGAGTCTCTCCGACCGAGGTCCTCCACATCGAAGACGAATCTGTGCCGAAACCGATGGTTCCGCCCCGCAGACGCGTCGCCACGATATCCTCAAGTCCCACGAAGGCGCCACCGCAGATGAACAGGATGTTGGTGGTGTCAACCTGTATATATTCCTGCTGAGGATGCTTGCGACCGCCCTTGGGTGGCACGTTCGCGACCGTGCCCTCGAGGATCTTGAGCAATGCCTGCTGGACACCCTCTCCCGAAACGTCCCTGGTGATCGAAGGGCTGTCACCCTTGCGGCCAATCTTGTCTATCTCGTCGATATAAATGATGCCGCTCCTGGTCGCCTCGAGATCCCATCCCGACGCCTGCAGAAGCGAAAGAACCACATTTTCCACATCCTCGCCGACGTAACCCGCCTCGGTCAGGCAGGTGGCGTCAACGATCGTGAAAGGAACCTTCAGGACGCGCGCCAGGGTCTGGGCCAGCAGGGTCTTGCCCGACCCGGTCGGCCCGATCATCATGATGTTGCTTTTCTGAAGTTCGACGTTCCTGCGCCAGGCCCTGCGACCGCCGAACACCCGTCTGTAGTGGTTATATACCGCCACCGAGAGGACTTTCTTCGCGTAGTCCTGACCAATCACGTACTCATCAAGCGTGCGCACGATCTCGCGAGGCCGAATCATCACGCCCGGTTCCGCGGATGCAGCCGCCGGAAGCTCGTCCCGCTCTCCGTCCTGCATGTCCCTGCTGTTGATGATCGCGCTGCAGTTCTCAACGCAATCCGCGCAGATGCAGACACCCGGGCCGGAGATCATCCTCCTGGTTTCCGAGGAGGGTCGTCCGCAGAATGAACAGAATGCCTTACGGCCTCGTTCTTTGTCCTCAGCCATTCATTGAACTCCGGATTCCTTTTTGTGACCCTGCCGCAGGGAGACCACATATTCTATTTGCATCGCCTGTCGATGGCAAACCTGTGAACCTGTTCAAAGCAAGTTCAAAAGCTGTGGACCCGGTTGTCGAAGATCATCTCGATATCGGTTCAAAGAGGTTCGCGACCGATCCCGGACTGGCGAAAATCATCATTCATCTTCAGAACGACTACAGGACAGCTACACTGATTTGAACAGCGTCACCACAAAAACTTGATTAGTAAATTCAATGAATTATCAGATAACAGTCCCTGCTCTGCACACCCTTACTACTCCTGATTCCACTGATATCTTGAAACAATCAGGCAGGGGTAATGGGAAATCTCTCAACGCGGCGCCGTCGACAAGCCGTGTTTCAGAATCTAGAATCGGTCTTCATCCGGAACGATGTCTTGCCGATGTCCGGCAGGAGGGTCGATGGACGATTCAACTTCCCAAAATCTGTCCGTAACGACCATCGGTCGTCGCAATTTCTTTTCGCTTGAGATGACTCCGGCCGGCGTGTCGCTGCGTCTTGACGCGGCGGCTGTCAATACCGTGTCTGGTCCGGTAGTCGTTCGTTCCCTTGCCCTTGATGTCCCGGGAGTTGGCCGTTCGTTTGATTTCCAGGCCGGTCCCCGTGGTCTCAGATCCCGTCTTACCATTCTCAAATCGGTCGAGATCGAACTGGGTCTTTCCACAATCGGAAGGATGATTCAGGAGGCCGGCACCGTTGTGGGCGCAGGTCCTGTCGAGGTGGAACCGGACAGGAGCGACTCCCTGATTCTGGGTGGGCTGATATCGGGTATACCCTGGTCGTGCAGGACCCTTTTCTCCAGGGGTCAATCGGGCGAAGTCGTTTCCATTGTGGTGGAACCCAGGATCTTCGGCGTCTGCGATATCTCCTGGAACAGTGTGGCGCGTGGCGTGGCCGGGGTTTTCGGGCGATCGGACAGGATTGGCGGAATTCTCAGGGCGGCCATCAAACCTCTCCTGGCCGGTCTCGGCTTCAAGATTCCATTGATGAATCAGGCAGGCCTGGTCTCGGTGGCGGTCAGGCATGATCTTCTTTCACTGAGATTCGTGGCCGGAACCGGGTCGGACGGGGAATTAGAACCGGTCGCTCTGGCTGACCCGCTTTCCAGTCGCGAGCCGTCTTCAGAGCCTTCAGAAATATTTTCCCTGCTGACCTCCGGGGAGGTCGATCAGGACTCGGTCGTCGGGTTCATCGAGGCAGGGATGGCGTCTCCCGTGCTCTGGCCCGAGGTGCTGGCCCGCGCCCTGACCCTCGGGCACGAGCATCCCCAACTGGTTGCGCCGCTTCTTGCCGCCGTGATCATCGGGGCCGAAAATCCCGGATGGCTCTCCCCTTCGGATCTGTATCAAACCTGTCGTCGTCTGATGTCGGCCGCGGCCGCTGAAGGTTCCAGATCGGAAATGGGACGTTGCGCGGCGCTGGTGGCCGGGGTAGTCGACAGATTCGTGCCCTCTGACGCTCTCGCTCTTCTTGACGAGTTGAGAGCCTCGGGACTGGAAGGCCGCGAGGTGCTCGAGGCACTGGCCATCACCTTCGACCGGCTTGGACGTCACCAGGATGCGTCCACCACCCGCCTCAGGGCTCTCGCCATGGTTCCCCCCGAGGGTGCCGACCGGTCGGTCCGCAACATGATCGACAGAATGGACGCGAACGGATTCCAGCAGGAGGCGGACACCTGGCTGAGCGCGCTCGGGACGCTTGCCGGAGAGGCCCGTTTCGGCTCGGCCAGCCCGGTGATACTCAGGACGGCGATGATCCTTGCCGCCACCCGTGGCGCAATGTCCCCGGGCCGGGACGCAAGGGACGGGCTCAAGCGGATCCTCGAATCCAGCCCGGGGGACGCCGAGGTTCTGGATCTTCTGCTCGCGCTTTCCAGGGAAAAGCACGAGGTGGTCGAGGCGGTGGAACTGTTCACGAAGGCCGCGGCTCTTGCCTCGGGCGTCACCAGGTGCGAATTGCTGCTTTCGGCGGCCCGCGCGGTTCACACCCGTTTCGGTCTGCGGCGGCGGGCCGTTGAACTGCTTGAGGCCGCGGTCGAGGCCGACCCGGGTTGCAGGGAAGCGTCATCGATGCTCGACTCGCTGTATGCCGCGCTGTCGCGCCACGCCGAACGTGTGGGCCTTGCGTCGCGTCGGCTCGACTTTATCCGTGATCCGCTTGAGCGGGCCGGTCTTCTCGACACCCTGGTCGCCGCGGCTCTGGCATCCGGGATGCATGACAAGGCGGCCCTCGGTATCCACGAGCTTCTCAGACTTGACCCGGCAAACGTGGAGTACCTGCGTCTGGGAGAAAAGGTTTTCGCCGGCTGCGGCGACACCGATTCCCTGAGAGAGGTCAGGGAGGCGCTTCAGGACCTGACGTCAGAAGAAGCGACCGGAGGTATCGAGGCCGCTCTGGCGGATGGCGACATTCCCGCCGCGCTCGACGCGGTTCGGTCCGCGCTGGCCCGTCCCCTCCAGGTCGCCGACAGGCTCGAACTGCTTCTGCAGGGGGTCGATCTGGCGTCGCTGGCAGGACTTCACGCTGATGCGGAACTTTTTCTTGTCGATGCATCAAGGCTGGACCCGGTCGCAGCAATGGAAGCGGCCTGCAGATCATGGGTGGCCTCCGCCGGCGGTGCTCCCGCGGACCGGACATCCCTGATCATGGAACTGGCGGGCGCCGCCAACTCCCCCGCGACCTCCGGTCCGGCGGCGGCCATGCTGCTCGACGCGTCAGAGAAGATCGCCGTGACATCAATGGAAGAAGCGAGGGCGCTGCTTGAGGCGGCGCTGATCCTCGATCCCGACAACGGGGCCGTGGTGATGGCCCTGGGCGCCGCATACGAGGCGCTTGGAATGAGGGCTGAGGCGGATGTTCTCCTGGGTAAGGCATGAACGTCCCGGTTGGCTGGTGCTGGCCGGACTGACGCTTTGCACGGCGCTTCAGGCGTTCGCCGCGGAAGACCGGCCGGGAGACGCGGTTCTCCTGGTTTCCGGCTCCCTGGAAAGCGACAGCCGCGCCCGGATGATCATTTCGGCCGCCCCGGAACTGCTTTCGGACGGATTCCGCATTTCCGACGCTTCCGATTCCGCGAGGGTCTGGCCGGCAATGACTCCTTCCGGCTCGTGCCCTGAAGGATCGACCGACGGCGTCGCCGCCGGCATGGCCGAGCGGATTCGCGTCGGACGGAAGCTCTTTTTCGAAAGCATGGACATGGACGGAGCGATAGCGGAGCTGGACGGCGCCATCACGCTCTATCATTCCTCGCCGTGCCTGGGCGTGCGCCAGCCGGAACTGAAGATTTCGGTGTGCCGCGCCGGGGTGCTTCTGACGAGGCTCTACCTGCTGGCCGGCCAGGTCGAAGCCGCCTCAATGGAGGCTGGACGTGCCGCGACCCGCTGCGGCGAGGCCGAGTTGGCCGCCGAGGCGGTACCACCCGAGACACGCGTCTTTATCGACAGGGCCGCGAACGGCAGGGCGGCAAGATCGGGGAACAACGACGCGCCGCTGAGGGTGGCTTGTCCACTGTCCTGCAGGGACGTTCAGATCGATGGCTCTCCCGTTCAGTGTCACGATGAAGGATGCGCGACGGCCATCGCCAATGCCGGGCCCGGACTCCACACGGTTGACGCCCCGGGCGGCGGTTCGTGGTACACCGGCGAATTCAGGCTCTCTGGCGGCGAAGAACTGCTGGTCGTGGCTCCCGGAGCCACGCCGCGACCGGACGGCGCCGTTTCCCTGGACGACCGGATCGGTATTTCGCCCGGGCTCCTGGTGTCCGCGCTTGGCGTTCCCGCGCTTTACCTGTCCGGGGCGGATTCTCCGGGGCAATGGGGTCTCGGTGTCACTCCGGTCGATGGCGTGCCGTCGCGCATAGCCCGGGTTCTGCCTTCGGGAGACGCGCTCAGGTTCACCCTGGAACCGGCCTCGGGGTTGTCGATCGAGGAGGACCGCCCGTGGCCCTGGCCCTGGGTCTCGGGTTCCCTGGCTGCGGCCCTGCTGGCCGCGGGCATCACCATGAACGTCTTTTCGGAAGAGGCGCTGGACGACGCGGTCGAAGGAAGGAACACGATGGCGCGGTACGAGGCGTTGAAAGGCGGGGCGATTGCCGGGTATGTGACGTCCGGAGCCGGCCTGCTGGCGACTATCCTGCTGATCGTCCTGAGGCCGCGGGCAGACCAGTCCGTGCTGATTGAACCGTCCGCATCGGGGTTCAGGCTGAGGTTCTGAAGGCGGGCCTTCAGCCCGGGGGTTGGCAGCTTCCCGTGAAAACAAGCGGAAGCAGCAGGACCGCCGCCATAAAGAAAAGGATTACCGCAATCTGCTTCAAAAGGCGCTTTCGCGTCTCATCGGAATCCGAAACGGAGCGACGTATCTCGGCCAGCTTCAGCATCAGCTCGGCCATCTCGGGAGTCATCTGCCCGGATGGTTCAGGCTTGCCGTCGCCTCCGCCTTCCTCATCCCGGCTGTCCGCGTCATCATCCGCCATGTGGTGTATCCGCGTTGTCCCAATCGATTCTATCCCATACTCCGGCACGAGCGGAATCGAATGTCGAGGCGGGTCATTTCAAACCCTTGTTTTTCAAGGAGTCACCCTGCATTGACAGTGTGCATCCCCGGCTGATATCTTGTGCCGGCATGACGTCCGGAATGACATGTCCACCATCGGAGAAATGCTTCGCGCGAGCCGCGAGGAAGCCGGTCTCAGCCGCGAGGATCTCGCCAGGATCCTCAGGTTGCCCTGTACCACCGTGGTCGCCCTCGAGGAAGAGCGCTGGGAGGCGTTGCCGCAACCGGTGTACGTCAGGGGATTCGTCAGCTCCTGGTGCCGCGTCACCAGCCTTGATGATGTTATGGCCCGCGATGCCCTGATGCGCGCCCTCGATATCCCGCCAAAAGACGGCGGCAGATTGCCCTCGCTGCCTGACGGCCCCGGTATCATGGTCGGGGTGAGAACGGTGAAACACTCGCGTCGCCCCCGTTTCGGCCTGTGGGCCATTCTTCTCGCCGGTGTCCTGCTCGGTGTCGCGCTTGCTCTGGCGTTCGGTATCGACGACGTTCCCGAGGCTCGAACAGGCGAATCGGTTCAGTCTTCACTCGATTCCGGTGACGGCCGATGAACCAGGATTGCAGCGACAGGGCTCTCGTCCTTTCCAGGGTGCCTTATCGCGAGAGCGATCTGATACTGGGGCTACTTTGCAGATCCGCGGGTCCCCTGTCCGTGGTTGCGAGGTCGGCCAGGGCAAGCCGCCGTCGCTTTCCAGGAGTCCTGGACTTTTTTGTCGTGTTCGATGCCGCCTGGTCCCAGGGACGTGGTGGTCTTCCCGTTCTCGCGTCGGCTGAACCGGTCCGATTCTTTCCGGGAATACTTGATCAGCTTGAACGGCTCGAGGCTGGTCAGACGATGGTAAGGATGGTTCGCGAGGCGACCAGGGACTCGCCCGCCTCGGTCTCGCTTTTCGATACGGTCGTGCTGGCGTTCGGGTACCTTGAACAGGCTCGTCCCGATCTGGCCCACCTGGTCTCGCTCGAACTCGCCCTGGCGCTCGCCACCGAACTGGGACACGCGCCATCCGACGGAGTATGTCCGGCGTGCGGACGCCGCGCCGCCCGTTTTTACGTCGCCGTCGACGGTCTGGTCGTCTGCCGCGCCTGCTGCGCGACCAGTCCCGGACACGCGTCGGCCCTGCCTGAAATCTATCCCGAAAGAAGACCGCTGGCGGATAACCCGTCGTTGGAGGCGGACCCGCGGATGCCGGGAGCCGCCGAGTCCGGAATCATGATTTCTTCAATTGTTTCGGGTATTACGGGAGTCCCGTGGCAGACGGGACCTGACCACGTATAACAGCACGAGAGCAATCAGCAGGGGAATCGGCCAGGCCGCGCCACCGGCACTGCCGGAGGAACAGGAACCGGTGGTTGTGTCACACCCGTATTCGTCGGTATCTCCGTCGCAATCGTTGTCCAGTCCGTCCCCGCAGAGCTCCCGGCCCGGTTGACCCGCGACAGCCGGGCAGGCGACACCCTTCAGGTCTTCCGAACATACGAAGCGGCTTTCGGATCTGCACGAACCAGTGCCCGCGTGGCATGCGTTTCCCACCAGGAAACCTTCATCCGTAAAGCCGTCGCAGTCGTTGTCCAGCCTGTCCCCGCAAAGTTCCCCGCCTGCCCGGCCGGGAACGGCGTTGCATCGCGACAGGCCTGAGTCGTCGCACTCGAATATGCCGGTCGCCTCGCACACGCCGAGGCCGGCACTGCAGGGACCGCCCACGTTGAAACCTTCGTCGGTGTCACCATCGCAGTCGTTGTCGAGGCCGTCGCACTTTTCCTCGGAAGAACCGGGCGCAGTTCCGTCAGGCATCGAGGAACAGGTAGCCTTCTTCCTTCCCGGAGAACAGACGACGATGCCCGCCCCGCACTCGCCCGGAGCGATGCAGGCGGCGCCCAGCGGGAGGCCGTTGAACCCGAGCTTTTCGTCGGTTGCTCCGTCACAGTCGTTGTCCCGCCCGTCGCACAGAGTCTCTTCTCCCTTTTCCCAGCCGGGAACGGCATTGCACGCCCACCCGGTCGAACCCGAGCATTCCGGCACCATCCCGGAACAGACTCCGATCACCGGGCATGCGTCCGGAGGAGCCACGACATCCTCGTCAGTGTCTCCGTCGCAGTCCTCGTCGATGCCGTTGCAGAACTCCGGCGCGCCCGGTCTGACCGCTGAATCGCCGTCGTTGCAGTCGCCCTCGTCCTCGGCGAACGTGTCCAGATCGTCGTCACAGAAGGTATTGGTCTCCCCGGGGGTGCCGTAATCTCCCGCGCCGAACGGTACCCGTGCCAGACACCAGTTCGCCAGTTCGTCGGCGGACGACGGTTCACGGTTAAGTGAAAATCCGGCCTCGACATTGATTTCCGATGAACCCCAGGCCGATCCGTAATAGAAGGCGTCGACAGCCTGGTTCTCCCTGAACAGCAGGATGAGATCGGACTCCGGGTTCAACTGGATGTCATTGCCATAGCTGTACGCGACCGGCGCTCCGCCGTTCAGTTCCTGTTCCGTCCTGGCGCCGATGACAAGCACGCCTCGCGGTTCAAGCAGCAGTTCGGTAGAAGGGCTGATGGTGTGGAAACCTCTGAGCGACATGGTCATCACGACCAGTCCCTGCAGGTTGATCGTCGAGTCCTTCAGATTCTGAAGTTCCACCCACTGGCCGGAGATCTCGTCCGCCGCTGATGGCCAGGGCATTACCTCGGTGATGGAGACGCTGTTCTGGTAGGGCGAAGTCTGCGCCAGAAGCATTGACGGAGCAGCCGCCAGTACCAGTGTCAGCATGGTCGCGACGGTTTGGGTCTTTCGTACCATCATGGTCGTGATCGTACAGGATTACGCGACGGGCGGGAAAGTCCGATGTCGGGCCGGCTTCCATTGACACGGAGCGGCGTTTAACATTAGGATTCGTGGACCGTTTCCGGGCAGGCTTGGACTTGTCAATCCCCATTACCGGCATCATGAAGGAACTGACCCGCGCAATCGTCGCGGTGACTGCCATTGGAATGTTTGCCGGCACCGCCTACGGACAGGTCGCCCCGGTCGAGCAGCCCGAAACGCTGCCACCGGACGCGATGGCCCTTCCAGTCACCCACGACGACTTTGACGTGCCAGTGACACCGTTCGTAACTTTTGAAAATCACGGATATTTCCGTTTCAGGTTCAACACGCTCCACAACCTGGATCTCGGAACGACCGCACCCGGCGGCGACGACCCGTGCACCCCGCCGACAGCCGTGCCGTCCGGCGCCACCGGTGCGCTCGGCAATGTGAGCGACACGGCCACCTCCGCCAATATCAGGTTCCGCTGGGAGCCTGAACTCAGGATTGGCGAGTTCCTGACAATCGGCACAACGGTGGACTTCCTCGACAACCTGGTTCTGGGTCAGAATCCATGGCTTGGCGATGCCGGTTTCCCGATGGGATGGCAGACCAGGACGCAGTCGTGGGCCTCGGACGGCATCTCGGGCTTCAACGACTCACTCAGGATCAAGGCCGCGTGGGCTCACCTCTACCTGTTCGGCGTCGTTCACGTCATCGCCGGTCGCGTTCCCGAGCACTTCGGCCTTGGAATCGTCCGCAGCGGCGGCCGGGATCCGGACTCGGACTACGGCGACTATGTCGATGGCATATTCCTGAAGGCGAAGGTCGGGATCACGTATGTGAAAGCGGGTCTTGAAATAGTGGGACAGGGAGTCTCGTCGGACTCGCCTTTCGGCTATTTCGTCTATCCGTCCGACTACTCGACCATGGACGACACGCTGCGCTGGACGTTCGGGGTCGACTCGACTCCGGTGACCGGTGAGGACATCAGGCAGCGACAGGCCAGGCTGGAGGGCGGCAAGCCTGTCGTCGACTGGGGCATGTACAACGCGATTACGACCCAGAAGCTGTCTTCGGATCGCATTCTGGCGTCCAACACTGCTCTCGCCGACGGTGACCCCGACGCCAGGGACTACGACTGGGACAAGTACACGACGGTTCCCCGCGGGGCGTTGTTCTGGACACCCAGCCTCTGGGCAAAACTGGAATACCGTCCGCGACCCGGCCTTCGCTTCAGGCTTGAGGCGGAACTGGCGATGGTCTACGGTTCGGTCGACCACATGCAGAGCATGGTCGAGGACGTCGATACGTCGAAAGATTTCCTGTCGTTCGGCGGAGCGCTCGAGTTCGACATCGACATTGGAAACAACCGGGTCGAGTTTCTCGCCGGGGCCGCAAGCGGGGGCAACACGCTCGGCTACTTCGGAATCAACGACCGCCACACGCTGGCCTGTCCGGACAACAACTGCTACTCGAACGCGAATCCCGAGGTCTACCTGACCAGGGATATCCATCATTTCGTGTTCAACCGCGACTACCGCGTCGATTCGATCCTCTTCCGGGAAGTGATCGGCACGGTCACCAATGCGTTCTATTTCAAGCCGGGTTACTACCGGACCTTCCTCGACCGCGACGGCTGGAGGCTCGGCGGCGGCGTCTCCCTGATGGCATCGTTCGCCTGCATCAAGGAAGGAACGCCCGGCCGGAGCATGCCGCTGGGGGTTGAGCCGGCCTTGAAGCTGAACGTCTCCTGGCGCGACATCATAGAAATCTCGGCGGACGCGGCCGTTCTCTTCCCCTTGTCAGGACTGCGTTATCCCGGTCAGGACGATCCTGACCCGGCCGCTGGCCTGAGGGTCAGGGCCCTCGTCCATTTCTGATTCGAGTCAGCCACGGGTTTCGGGAAGAACCGCTCTGAGCGCGGCGCCGGTGTGCGATCCGGGCTGGCGCATGACCTCTTCGGGAGTGCCGGCGGCAACGATCCGTCCACCCTGCTCGCCACCCTCGGGCCCCATGTCGATTACATGATCGGCGACCTTCAGGATGTCCAGATTGTGTTCAATCATCAGTACCGTGTTGCCTTTCGTCACAAGGCGATCGATGACCGAAAGAAGCTTTGCGATGTCGTCGAAATGCAGTCCGGTACTGGGCTCGTCCATGATGTAGAGGGTTCGTCCGGTGGCCGTCTTCGCAAGTTCGCGGGCCAGTTTGATCCTCTGTGCCTCGCCACCGGAAAGGGTAGTCGAAGGCTGTCCAAGATGTATGTATCCGAGGCCGACCGACTGGAGAGTGCCGAGGATCCGGGCGACGGTCCTGCTGTTCGAGAACACTTCGGCGGCCTCGTCGACCGTCAGGTCGAGCACCTGCGAGATGTTCAGGTCCTTGTAACGAATCCGCAGTGTCGCCTCGTTGAACCGCTTGCCGCCGCACTCGGCGCAGGTGACGAACACGTCCGGCAGAAAGTGCATCTCCACCCTTGTCATGCCCGCGCCCTGGCACGTCTCGCATCGGCCGCCGCGCACGTTGAACGAGAACCTTGCGGGCTGGTATCCATACGTCCTTGACTCGCGGGTGGCCGCGAACAGTTTTCTGATGTGATCGAACAGCTTCGTGTACGTCGCCGGGTTGGACCTCGGTGTCCGCCCGATAGGTTCCTGATTGATGACGATCACCTTGTCCAGGTTCTCGAGCCCCTCGATCGCGTCGAATGGCAGGCCGTGAAGTCTGGCCCGGTTCAGCGCGTTGGACAGGGCCGGGCTGATGGTGTGCGTCACCAGCGAGGATTTGCCCGCGCCCGACACGCCCGAGACCACCGTGAACGCGCCAAGTGGAATCACCGCCTCGATGTTTTTCAGGTTGTGGCCCCTGGCTCCCCTGATCGTCAGCGAGGTTTCCGGCCGTCGCCGCTTTTCCGGGATCGGTATGACTTTTCTGCCTGAGATATAGGCGCCGGTCAGCGACTCCGGGGATTCCAGCATGGCGGCAGGGGTACCCTCGAAGGTCACGTATCCGCCGCGGATGCCGGCGCCGGGTCCGAATTCGACCACATGGTCCGCGGCCATTATCGCGTCCCGGTCGTGTTCGACCACGAGGACCGTGTTTCCGAGGTCACGCAGGCGGCGGAGGGTCTCGATCAGGCGTCCGTTGTCCCTCGGATGAAGGCCTATGGACGGTTCAT
>JAGOFO010000283.1 GCA_017997155.1 Myxococcota bacterium | reverse complement strand
ACGGTGTCGGTCCGTTGAACGTCATCGACCAGGATCTCGCCCTGTGTCCCGTCGGGCCAGTCTGCATCCGACTGAATCGCCTCAAACGAGTCGCCGGCATCACCCGGACCATCGTCGTCGCCGCACCCGCAAACCACAACGATCAGCGAGGCCGCCACCAGGGCCGCCACGAATTCACCTGATAATCTCATCCATCACCAGCCTGCCGACCCGGCCACCGAGACGGCCGCAATACTACACCGAATCCATATTCAAGGCGTTCAACCGGCGCGCCTGAACCTCGGCGGCCGCCGAGCGTCAGAACCGGGTGTCCATGCGCTCGGCCACTCCGAAGCTCGGCGGTATTTCGACGGTCTTTCCCGACGCGTCACGGATCAGGCCGCTCCACGTTCCGAACATCTGGTAGTAGTCGATCCTGGCAAACAGCAGATTGGCCTTCTGAACGAAGCGCCCTTCCGGCCGGAATTCAAGCTCGACCCGCCCCTCGGTGTCACGCACGCCCCACGGGTTGAAAGGTTGCGCCGGATTCATCTCCCAGCGGACCGCGCCCAGAAGAAGCAGTTCGTTCCCAAGCCACACGCAGTTCTCGTTGTTGCGTTCCTGATCGGCGAACACATGGTCCGCCAGATTCACGCCAACGAAGCCACCGTCCTCCATCCGGGCCCCGAACGACCCCCACAACCATCTGGTGTGGTACGGATAGATGGCCTTGTGCTCATCCATGTTGCCGACGTCGCGCCCGGGGTTGAACCGCGCGATCTGACCGCCCACGTTCAGAAGGCCGTCGACGCTCATCAACCCTTTATGCGTGTAGGCGTGGTGGGACCCGTCAACCGGAAGACTGACAACCAGAGGCTGCATTTCCGAGCTTTCCTCGCGCAGGACCAGATCGGCCTTGATCGCGGGATGACGCCGGGTGGCCGCCACGTCGATGTGAACATCGTGCCTGCCCTGATCCAGGCAATGCTCAAATCGCAGGACGAAGCCCCGCCTTTTTGCCAGCGCCCGGCCGGAATACTGGTTGGCGGCCACCTCCACCGCCCTGCCCGGCCCGGTCCAGCCGGCCTGGAAAAACTCCCTGGTGTGACGATTGAACACATAGACCGTGCCCGACCCCAGATACTTGGCATCCTGAATCATCACGGACAGATACCAGTCCGGGTGGACAAACCCCATCCCGCACCATTCCTTGAAACGCATCCGCCAGAACGCGGGAGCCTTTGCATACACATCGGCATCCAGCAGATTCACGTCCCGCACCGGCTGCCTGAACGCGCCGTTCATGATCCATCCTTCGTCGACAAGCCTTTCGGGAGCGGCCTCGATAATTCGTGCCATGATGCCTCGCTGTTAACGCGAAAAGCGATCATATCCCCGCATACCCTCCGTAGCCAATCCAGAGAGCCTGGAAGCCCGGCACGGAAGCGTTTCTCCCCGCCACGGAGTCAAGACGCCCCGGGCTCGCGGGCGAGCACTTCCCTCCTCGAACAATTCGGCTAGAATGGCAGCTTGAACACCGGGTCTGTGACGTTGCTAAGTGCCCGGCGGGAAAAGGGGGTTTTCATGGGCGGGACGGTTCAATGCACCCTGTGTCCCAGGCACTGCCGGCTCCAGGAAGGCGCCCGGGGCAACTGCCGGGTCAGGATCAACCGGGACGGCAGACTGGTGTCGCTGGTGTACGGCAAGGCGGTCGCGGTGCACATCGACCCCGTGGAAAAGAAGCCGCTGCACCACTTCATGCCTGCCACCAGCACGTTCTCGCTGGCTACCGCCGGATGCAACCTTCACTGCGCCCACTGCCAGAACTGGCAGATAAGCCAGACCGACCCCGAGGACGCGAGCGCCGAGGACATGCCGCCGGATCTTGTTGTCGCCACCGCCAGGAAGTACTCGTGTCAATCGATTTCCTGCACCTACACGGAACCGATCATCTTCTATGAATACGCGGTCGATATCGGAAAGAAGGCGCGCGCGGCCGGTCTGAAGACGATCTGGGTGACCGCCGGGTACATCGAGCAGACCCCCCTGAAGGATGCCTGTCCGTTCATCGACGCCGCCAACGTGGATCTGAAGGCTTTTTCCGACGACTTCTACAAGCGGGTCTGTGGCGGCGCCACCTTGAAGCCGGTATTGGAAACGCTCGAAACGATGAACAAAAACGGCGTCATGCTCGAGATCACGAACCTGGTGATTCCCGGCGAAAACGACGACATGGGCATGATCGCCGACATGTGCGAATGGATCGTCTCAAAACTGGGACCGACCACGCCGCTGCACTTCTCACGGTTCCATCCGACCTACCGGATGACACAGCGCCCGCCGACGCCTCCCGCGACCCTTCGAAAGGCGGCCGACGTCGCGGTCAAGGCCGGACTTAAGCATGTCTATCTGGGCAACGTCGATGGTGGCGATTTCGAACACACCTGGTGTCCCGCCTGTCGGAAGAAGCTGATCGAACGCCGCGGCTTCGAGGTCATTTCGAACCACGTCGGTGGCGACGGAAAGTGTGATTTCTGCGGTCAGGCGATCCGTGGGATCTGGAGGTAGCCCGTGAAACAAACCGAAGAAACAGGACTTCCGAAGGACGGCCCGGTGAAAACCGGCCGACGCGGGTTTCTGATGGCGGCCGGCGCCGGGTTGTGTCTGGTCGGACTGAAGATGCTGTCCGCGCCCTTCAGGATCGCGGATGGCC
>JAGOFO010000282.1 GCA_017997155.1 Myxococcota bacterium | reverse complement strand
CTTGAGTCTGTCGAGTACCAAAGGCGTTGTGGGATCCCCGGGGTCAAGCTCGGGGATGGTGGCCGCAAGCAGCCCTGATGCCGCGGCAAGACGATAACCGGTCGAAGGATCCCTGGCGGTCAGCATCTTCGAATACTCGGCGGCTATGCGCTCGACGCTGACCTGCGTTATGAAAGGGGCGTTACGGCGGATTGCCTCGAACGTGAGGGGTTCGATCATGAAACCGGTGACGGCCGCGAAACGGATCGCGCGCAAAGGCCTGAGGCGGTCCTCCTGAAAGCGCATCTCCGGGTCGCCGATGGCCCTGATCAATCGATCGGCGATGTCCTGAATGCCCCCGACCAGATCGACCACCGCGCCTGTCTCCGGGTCGAGCGCCAGACCATTGAGCGTGAAATCGCGCCGCAGGACGTCCTCGCGAAGGTCGGTGAACCTTACGGAGTCGGGTCTGCGTCCATCCGAATAGCCGGTGTCGGCCCGGAAGGTCGCGACCTCGAAGTCCAGGCCGTGCATCCTGACTATCACCACTCCGAACTGGACGCCGACAGCGATGGTCCTGGGAAACAGCGAGATCACCTTGTCCGGCGTGGCGGAAGTGGCGATATCCCAGTCGTGCGGCGAAACGCCCATCACCAGGTCGCGCACCGAGCCGCCGACGATCCACGCCTCGAAGCCGGCCCTGCCGAGGACGCGGCAGATCCCCCTGGCGGTCTCGAAGGACTCGGATTCCAGCGGCAGACGCACCGATGGGGCCGAGACCATCAGATGTCCTCCCCGGCAACAACATCGAAACGCCAGTCGCCCATCGAGACATCAATCGGACCCATGTCAGGGTACAACTCGCCATCGAGGGTGAACGGGCCCGAGGTCTGTATCGTTCGCGTGTGCGGCCGCGCCACGATCATCGGGTGCGGAAACTCCCACATCAGATAAGGGATCAGCCTGACCACGTCCGACGGGTTCATGGCCCGTATCGTCTTGGAATGGAAACCGTCCGCCGGGTCCGTGGCCGAGATGGCCCAGACGAGGCCGCGCGCCAGCTTCAGATCAATGGTAGATGCGACGACGCCGACCGTGCCGTGCTCGCTGACTCCATCGACCTGGATGCGATCCGCCGTGTGCTGAAGCCGCCATTTGTTCGAGTTGAAGAACCTGGTCTTGAACGCGTATCCCGCCACGCCCCTGGCCAGGAACTCAGAGAAGCCGATGTACCCGCCGCCGATGCCGTCACACAGGTCGAGCACGTTCGCGATCACCTGTGAGCCGAACACCATGCCGGGAATCGGCCCGTGGGCGTCGCTTCCCGTGGGAGTGACCTGAAGCAGGGCCAGTTCTCGGGTCGAGACGCAAGCCAGGGGCGCGTCGGCCCACCTGGCCTTGAATCTGCGAAGCGTGTCCGCCGGGTTGTGGTTCGTGCGCATGGCCCGGCTGGCGATGTTGTAGGTACCGCCGTTAAGCAGCAGCAGGGTGGGCATCGGTATGGACGGGTCGATGCGTTTCAGATCGATGATGGCCGCCAGGGTGCTGTGGATGGTGCCATCACCGCCATTGATTCCCAGAACGTTCACGCCACGTTCGACCAGCAGGTGCCTGACCGCCGCGTCGCATTCCGCGGCGCTGGCCGTCACGACAGCGTCCGACATCGAATCAAGATGTTTTTCGAGGTTTCGATGTGTGTATGGGAACCTTTCGTTGTGCTGCGCGGACGGGTTCGTCAGCACGCCCAGGCGAACCTTTGTTTCCGGTGGTGTCATCTGATTTGTCCGGCCCTGGACCGTCACCTGAATCCCCAGAACAGGCCGATCGGGTCGTAGACGCTGGCGCCGATGGTCAGGTTCGCGTCCCAGTTGCACAGATCCATCTTGTTGCCGATGTTGTCGAAGTGCATGTCATCGTTGTTGTCGATGAGCAGGGCCGGGTCGCCGATCGGTGTGCCGATCTTGAAGTTGCCCGAGTCGCCGTCGAGACCGTTGAGCTGGTCGCGCATGTACGGGACCGCGACGTCGATCAAGGCGTCGCACGCGCCCTCGGCGAGGCCCGCCGGCAGCCACGTGTACTTCTGGGTCAGGGTGTTGTCGAAGTCCTCGCAGCAGGACATCGTGGACAGGCACTGGCGCCCGCCGAGCAGAGATCCGATCAGTTTTTCGTACGAGTCTACCGCCGGCATGCCGTCCGAACCATCACCGAATACCTGTGGAAGCAGGATCTTTTCCAGGGCGAAGTTGATCAGCGCGCCGTACTTCAGGTTGACCGCGTGGGAGTCGATCTGCAGATACTGGCCGTCAAGCACCGCGCCACTGATGTCGGCGTAGATCGTCTTGCCCATTCCGGGTATGGCGGCAAGCGAGAACGACATCGCGCCGCACTCGTCGTCGGCCGGGTCGCATTCCTTTCCGAGCGACCAGCGGAACACAACCGTGTGCCAGGTCTCGGAACAGTCGCCGCTGCTGATGATGGCGCCGGCCTCGGGATTGCTCCAGTCCATCCGGGGTTCGACGTCACAGTTCATGGTCGACTTGATTCGGAACTTCTGAAGGATCGCGCCCACGTCCTTCCCGGTGAAATAGATGTTCTTGCACAGATTAGGGTCGTCCTCGTATGGACAGTTGTTGATCAGCAGGTTCTCGATTATGGCGTCGATGATGCCGACCACGAACGAACCGACCGTGCCGTATTCTCCCCGCTTCGGGTTTTCCGCGT
>JAGOFO010000060.1 GCA_017997155.1 Myxococcota bacterium | reverse complement strand
GGCAACGAACGGCTGCGCCGCCAGGTTGCGGATTTCACCTCCAGATTGCGGGTTATTCCATGGGATGACGGCGCGGCCAGGCACTACGGCAACATAAGGGCCGATCTGCAACGAACCGGCGCCGTGGTCGGGAACATGGACATCCTGATCGCCGCCCACGCCAGGGCGCTTGGCGCGACGCTTGTCAGCAACAACATGCGGGAATTCGACCGGATTCCGGGACTGCTGACTGAAAACTGGGTTTAGACGCCCGCTACGGCGCGTCAGGATTCACTTCACACATTTGATTGTGTAAACTAGTGTGTGGAGGTGGCAAAGATGGCTACAAATCTCGCACTTGATGATCGCCTGATCGAGGCGGCAAAAACGGCTGGTGGCCACAGGACCAAAAAGGCCGCCGTCACCGCGGCGCTGGAGGAATACATCAGGCATCACGAACGATTGAAGCTTATCGAGCTCTTCGGCACCGTGGATTTCGCCCCTGACTACGATTACAAAACCGCCCGCAGGAGCAAGCACGCATGAAGGTGCTGGTCGACACCTCGGTCTGGTCCGTTGCGCTCCGACGCGCCCGATCCAACCTGGCACCGCAGGAAGTCCAGCTCCGCGAAACCCTTGCCGACCTGGTTCGGGACGACCGTGCCGTGTTGATCGGCGTGGTGCGGCAGGAATTACTGTCCGGCATCAGCGACATCGACAGATTCAACAAGATTCGTACCGCGCTCCGATCTATACATGATCATCCGCTGACCACACCCGATTTCGAGCTGGCGGCGGAAGCTTTCAACACATGCCGAAACGTCGGCATCGCACCGACATTTGTGGACATGACCCTCTGCGCCGCCGCGATCCGGCTGGGAATCCCGATTCTGACTACCGACAAAGACTTCGAAAGGTACGCCAGCGTACTTCCGCTGAAGCTGTTTGTTTGATTCCCGCCATGCCGGTTCAATGTCGACATCCCAGGTTGTAGACTTGGCGACGCGATGAATTGAGGGAACCCGGTAATGAATACGCTGAAGATCACGCTGGCTTTAACGGCCGTGACGGCAGCCGTGCTGGTCGCGGCCGGATGCGGCGACGACACGGAACCCGATTGCACGCCGGTGTGCGCGGTCGGGCAGGAATGCGGCGGTGACGGATGCGGCGGATTCTGCGGGACTGCCGACGGCATATGCGCGGGCGACCTGGCCTGCGACGGGACCGCCTGCATCGAAAACCCCTGCCCGGAAGGCTTCGCCCTGATCCCGGCGTGGACATTTACAATGGGCTCGCCGGACAACGAACCTGGCCGAGTGGCCGGCGGCGGCGACGAAACCGCCCATAAAGTAACTATTTCCAAGCCTTTCTGCATGGCCGACCACGAAGTCACGAACGCCGAATGGAAGGCCGCAACCGACACGGAACCGTCGTTCTTCGCGGATGCGGGCGACGACGTCCCGGTCCAGAACATCAACTGGCACGACGCGATCAAGTTCCTGAACATGAAGTCCGCGGCCGACGGCCTGACCGCGTGCTATGAAACGACCGGCGAATCCGGGACTTTCGCCAAAGGGTGCGTCGAAGGACAGATTCAGTGCGCCGGCGACTTCCGCTTTGACACTGTGACCCGCGTCCCGGGGTGCACCGGATACCGGCTGCCCACCGAGGCGGAATGGGAACTGGCCGCCCGCGCCGGGCGGGAAATCGGCGCCGAAGCCTACGAGGGCCTCGAACCGGACGAAGGCTTCGAGTGCCAGGCACCGAACCTCCGCCTGGACGAAACGGCCTGGTACTGCGGAAACGCCGCCGCCAGCTACGCATCGGCTTACGACTGCCACAACTGGTCACCGCTTGAAACGTGCGGCCCGCAGCCGGTAAAGACGAAGTCCCCCAACCGATGGGGCCTGTACGACATGCTGGGTAACGTGTTCGAGTTCTGCCAGGATCATTACTGGTGGCACACGCCCGATCACCAGACCGACCCGCTGCTGGACGACCCGAACGGTTACAACCGCATCATCCGCGGCGGCTCGTGGGCGGCCACCGCCGCCTTTGCCCGGCACGCTTCCCGCGCCGCGATGGCCAGCAACGACCGCGGCGACGTCGGCCTGCGAATGGTGATGGATGTGCCGGGTTACGAACCTGAAGACGAAACCGACACCCCCGAACCGCCGGCCGGCGCCGCGGAAGGTCCCGTGTTGCCGCCGCCCGCGACCCACGCCCTGACAGTCCGCTCCGGCGACGACGCGATGCCCCTGCCGGAAGATGGAACCGGCGTGTACGACGAAGAAGTGGTTTACGCGGGCCCGACCTACCGCGTCGTGTCATTCAATCTGATGTGCAGCGTGTGCGGCGCCGGTTAGGACTCGGCCGGCTGGCATTTCCACCTGCTTGCGTGCGACAACGTATTAATCGACAACGTGACCATCCGCACGCTGGTCGCAAAGACAAGCCAGAGCCCGAACACCGACGGCATCGACATCGACGCGTGCCGCAACGTCGAAGTGAAGAACTGCGACATCGAAACCGGCGACGACGCGATCGTGTTGAAAAACGGATACACGGACTGGGCGCGCGAGTCCTACAACATCAACGTGCACGACTGCACGGTCGCCGCGTGGGCGAACGGCCTGAAGATCGGCACAAGACCGATGCAGCCGGTGCACGACGTGACATTTTCGGACATCGTCATCCAGGGATCGGTCCACACCAATCCCGGCACGCGCGTCATGGGTGGCGTGACGCTGCTGTCCGACGACGGATCGGAGGTGTACAACGTCCTGGCCGAAAGGATCACCATGAAGGCGGTCCAGTCGCCCTTCTTCCTGCGCGTCCAGGAGCGCCTGCTGAACGACGACAACGAGCGGATCACCGAAGCGGGACGGCTATACAACATCACTCTGAAGGACATCACCGTCGAAGACTGCCAGATCCCGGGGATGATCATGGGAATTCCCGGACATCCTGTCGAAAACGTGAGGATCGAAAACGTGTCGATCGTGTCGTCGGTCGCGGGAACCGTTGAAGACCGCGACATCGTGCCGGACGAACGCAATCTTGAATACCCGGACGCCATTTACTTCGGGCAGATGCCTGCTTACGGCGTCTACGCCCGCCACGTCACCGGTCCGCTGGAATTCGCTGATTCGGTTACATTCGCATCGACGCCCGACGAAAAGCGCGCGGCCGTGATCCTGGACGACGTGACGACGTTCGACACGACCGGCATACAGGGCGATCCGGAAATCATCGTCATCCAGCCTTTGTCTACTTACGATTAGTCTAATCCAGATTAGACAAAAATCAGACTTCGGTGCTGTCCGGGCGTACCAATTTGCGGGGTGCTGAATTTGGATTATAAGAGCCAACGCGGGGATCGAACGCGAGCGTCACGGGCGCGAACCGTCTGCCACCCTCAGCATTTTTGCAGTTCGTCCAGAAGGTCCGTCGCCAGCAGCAAGCAGGACACGGCAATTTCTTTGGGATTGGCAAGCATGCCAGCCGATCGGACCACCATCTGAATTCCTGCTGCATTCTCACGTCCAAATAAATCCTGCATGAACTGAATTGCCACGGCGGCGGCCGAGGCCGATCGATCGTCTTTCTGCAGGTTCTTCATGCGACGGCACATATCTTCCGTCGATGTGCCGCGAAGCAGCCGCAGGACGTCGAGGGCGTCCTTGTCGCTTAACCTGTCAGTTCCTTTTCGATCGTTCAGCTTGAACATCTTGGCAACAAGCAGCGCAGCCGGACCCGCAACCCTGATATCGAACTTCCGAAGGTCTGCAGGCTCCAGCGCATTCAACGTCATAACGTCGGCGTCGACCAGCACACCGTCAAGACCATCAACGATGCGGGCGAGCTTCGGATCGTGCCCTGGCAGGCGAGCCGCCCTGCGACCTTTGCCGGGACTCACCGATGCAGGAACCAGCAAGTCAACCGCGACTTCGGCCAGGATGCCGTCAACTCCCCGCCTGGTGGTCACCCATGCCCCGACGGACTCGCCTGACCTTGGCAGGAAACCGGCAGTCCTCAAAGCGGCTTCAACTGGTGGCGCTTCGGCCAGAACAGAAGGGTCCAGAACCAGGTCGCCGTCCGTCGTGTACGGTGCCACGGCAAGGTCAGCTTCGCCGGTCCTCAGATAGACGGCCTGAGCACCGACCAGGATCACCGCATCCCTGTGGGAACCCAGCGCCCCCAGGGCATCCAGCAACACACGCCGGGCCAGGATGTACAGATTATCCACGCCAGACCTTCTGGTTTGCTTCCATCCAGTTCAGAAGTTCTTCAGCCTCGGCAGGGCCCCGGCCCGGGCTGGTGAGCAGGTCGGCGGCGACCTGTGAAACAGCGGCATACCTGACGCCATCCGCAACAAAAGAACGTTCGTAAACAACGTCGTCGACCGGCCGCACAAGAACAACGTTGGCCCCGGCTTCCGCAGGCCGCAGACCAAGAAATCCGGAAGCGGCATCGATGTCATCCACATAAATCATCGCAAGCCTGGCCGGGGCAACCTGCGAAACCCTGCCGGCCGCAAGCGAACCGGTGACAGCGTATCGTGTGCCGGACGTTGCAAGCTTCGTGACCACGGAATCCAATCCACGGGGGTCGATGAACATCATTACTTCGCCCCTTGATTCGAGCGGCGCGTCACTTGCCCAGCGCCTCAGAAGGCCTGGCCAGTCCAGCCTGACGACGCATCCCCTGTGTCCTCGATCAATCAGGGCTTCCCGTTCCAATAAAGTCAGGACCCGGCTCAGATAACCGGCGTCGACCCCGGCCCTGACCGCCAGTTCCCGAACCCCGGGCGTTTCGGCGAAATCTACAAGAGCCCGGACGATCCTGCCGACCTTCGGACCACGCAGCGTGCGTGACTTACGGTCTTCACGGAAGGGGCTTCGGTCGGCGCCGGACAATTCAATAAATATCGCTGGACTGGCGAGCACGATGCGGACATTCCCCGTCAGGTCCGCGAAGTTGAATCCCGCTTCGACAAGTTTCTGTCTTGTGGCCGGGGCAAGGTATCTGGATATGACCAGAACCGGCCTGGAGCCGGCGGCGCCTTTTGTTTCGGACGCCATCCCTGCCTTAAGCTGAATCACCCCACGGGGATCCAGGGCGGCGCGGATTTCAGCCTTGAAGCTCACGCCAGCCTGCCCGGGATAGATCAGTTCAATGTCTGAACCGGACGTGCCATCACGCGCTATTTGCCGCAAATGCCACCCCAATGGAAGTCTGGCCTGAACAATCCGGAGCACGTCGTCCAGAAGCTTGATGTTGCCTGAAAATTGCATGTTGCCCACCTCGAACAACATCTTATAATTAGACAACAAACAATTGCAAGGTCCTGGCGGTCAGGAGACTTGGCCGGGGTAGACACAACCTCGGATTAACTTGCGGGATTTGACCGCGATGCCCATGGACAAAGGCATTTGTCGGGGGAATTAAAGGACGTAACTACTTGAATTATTAGAGCCAACGCGGGGAATCGAACCCCGGACCCCCTGATTACGAATCAAGTGCTCTGCCGACTGAGCTACGTTGGCGCCGCCAAAGGCAGAGGGGATTTTCCTGAAACGGCTGGATTTGTCAAGAACAAAAGGGAAGAAAGGGCCAGATCGGGACGCCGCATGGGGACGACCGCAGACCTTGACGTGCCTGGCTGGGCAAGGATATAACCACCCTATCTGAAAATGGTTTTGCCCATGCGTTGGCTTCCCTTGTTGATGGTGACCATTCTGCTGGTTGGATGCGGCGGCAAGCAGATGAACGTACTCTCGTGCGCCGGAAAGATACTGAAGTTCGGAAAGGTGCAGGAACAGGGCCAGGCATTACAGGATGGGGAAGACATCACCCCGGTGACGGTGGCGGACCCGATCGGCGAGGCCGAGATCCGGGCATTCATCGATCGCTGGCTGGCGACCCAGAATGATGGCAGGTTTCAGGACTACCAGTCGCTCTACGCGACCAGGATGACCGGGATCAGGCGCACCGGGGCCATCACGAAGTACATGAACAACGCAGGCTGGATGGTCGATCGCGGCAAGATGTTCCAGAAGAAGATGGTTGTCGAGATTACCGACCTGAAGGTTCTTTCCGCCACCTCGGCCTTCGCGATGGTCGAGTTCGTGCAGACCTTCAGCACCGGGACGTTCCGCGACGTCGGACCCAAGCAGATCATCGTTGTGCGCGAGAACGGCGTCCTGAAGGTCTCGCGTGAGGAGATGCTGAGTTCTGACGTCGGTTCCCAGCACCGCAGTCCGCTGAAGCTGCTGGACTGGAAGTGGATGCCGGTCGAGACCCTGGACGGTCCGGTGGTCCTGCTGGATGACGCGCCGACGGTCAAAACCGGCGCCGGCAGGGCCCGGCTGTTATCGGATGAATACCCGGTGGTCGCGGTCCAGGATGCGAACGCCGAGATGCTTGACGCGCGACTCAGTGGAATGAAGGAACGAAAGGTGGTTCTGTACGGTCCGCGGGGAGAAGTCTGCCGTGGCACGCTGGGAACAATCTCGATCTACAGCCGCCACCTGCCGCATTTCGGAACCCGGGAGATGTGGGCCGGCGAGGACAGGACCTCGCCAACAAGCCGTAGTGCGATCGCGGCCGAGGCGATGTCTATAGACATGGGAAGGGTGTTCGGGGCGAAGGTGAATCCAGAGCCGGGACAGAACTGCGCCGGGGCAACCTGGGCCAGGGACGCTGCGCTGGACGCGCCAATTCTGTACCAGCGCGACTTTGTTCCCGAATCGCTGAAGTCGCTGGGCCGCTCGAAATTCCGCAGTTTAAGGGGATACGTCGCGGCGACCAAGGAAGTTGGGACCGCATGGGAGGGCGAGGGACACTTCGACCTGTTCACGGATCCCACCGGCGGCAGGCGATTCCTGACCATGTGGGCGCAGTTCGGCTATGGCTGCGGCGACCCTTCGGCCAGCCTGTGGGCCATCTGGGAAGTAATCGAAGACGGTAACGGGCCAGGACTGGTGCTGATGACCGATGAACGTGACCCTGGAAGCCTGTTTGTGCCCGAAGCCGCCGCGGACGTGGATGGTGACGGCGCGCCTGAGTTCTTCGCCCCGCAGACCATGGTCAGACAAGCCGGGCCGATCCTGGCACCGCTCGAAATGTACTCCATCCCGGATTTCGACTGTCCCTGCTGATTCCTGAAGCCGCTGAATCGCGAGTGCCGTCAGATCAGACACTTACCCTTGTAGTCGACGGCAACGTCGGCTTGCGCCGCGACGCACGGGTTTTCGTAGTCCTTGCCGTCGCAACCGCAGACCGGGTCGATGATTTCCGGGCATGAAACAGGTTTGGGCAGGCAGAAGCCGACCCCGCGGCAGGCGCCGACATCCTTGTAGCAGAAGCTGGACTTGCCGCAGTCGCCGGTCGCCGCGCACTGGATGCAGTCCACTGGGCATGTACTGCCGGTCTCGCCGGCAGCGACGTCACATGTTCCGTCGCCACACTTCTCGGAGTCACAAACCGGGACGCACGAATCCTTGTAGCAGGCCCAGTTCCCGAGGCAGTCGACGACCCACGTCAGCCAGAGACAATCGGCCACCGTTTCGCAGGCATCGCCGATTGCAGGCAGGCACTCGCAATCCTGCTCACCCTTGCCGCAAAGCCCGGCAAAGCCGAATTCCGTCTTGCACGTGGCCGGTTCGCACTCGGGGTTGAACTTTTTCAGGCAGGGTTCATCCACCGTGGTACCGGCGCATCCACACGTTTCGCCGTCCAGCACGCACTGGTCGTCGATGGTGTAGGAGTGCCCATCGTCGCACAGGGACTGTTTGCAGAACGGATTCTGGTCGTTCGAGCACGGATCGTTGGACACGCCGATGCAATGGCAGGGCAGCATCAACTCGGACACGCCGCACTTGTCGTCGACGGTCTGACTGTCTCCGTCGTCACAAAGGGCAGGCTTGCACATGGGGTTCAGGATGTCGCCGCACGGGTCCTTTATCTGAGTGCCGGCGCAGACGCAGAGGTCTTCGTCCAACACGCACTGGTCATTTTCGGTCCCCGCGTCACCGTCGTCGCAAAGGGCCGACTTGCACTCGGGATTCAGCACGTCGCTGCACGGGTCCGTCACCAGGTCGCCCTTGCATTTGCAGCCTTCACCGACCGGTTGACAGCGATCGTTGACCGTCTGCTCGGACCGGTCGTCGCAAAGCAACTCCTTGCACTCGGGATTCAGCACTTCGCTGCATGGATCGGTAATCGCGGTTCCGACGCACTGGCATTCGAGCGTCCCGCCCAGGCCGCATTTGTCATTGCGCGTGGCTGGGTTTCCATCATCGCAGGCGACCGGATCACACTCCGGGTTCAGAGAATCGACGCAAGGAGAAACGACCGCCGTGCCGCCGCAGACGCACAGATCGATCGGGCCGATGGACTCGGTCACACACTTGTCGTTGACGGTCGACGGATTGCCGTCGTCGCAAAGTACCTCCTTGCACTCAGGATTGATTCCCCTATCGCAGGCGGCTTCCAACGGCGTTCCGCGGCAGAGACAATCCAACCCGTCCAGCACGCACTTGTCGGACACGGTATCCGGATCGCCGTCGTCGCAGAGGTACGCCTTGCATTCGGGATTCACGCCATCCCAGCACGGATTCGTGACCGGGGTTCCCAGGCAGACGCAGTTGCTGTCCGGGTCCTCGGTGCACTGGTCATTGGTCGTCCAGATGTCGCCGTCGTCACACTTCTTCACGATGCACTCGGGGTTCAATTCATCGCTGCAGGGATCGGTTACCGCCGTCCCTTGGCACAGACATGTATCTGCTTCAATCACACATTTGTCGTCCGTGGTCAGGTAACTGCCGTCATCGCACTTCTCGGCATTGCATTCCGGGTTCAGCACGTCGCCGCACGGGTCCACGACCGCCACGCCCATACACAGACAATCGTCGCCGAACTTCATGCACTTGTCGTCCGTGGTCAGGTAACTGCCGTCGTCACATTTATCCTCGACGCACTCCGGATTCAGCCCCGGGTCGCATGGATCCTCGATCGGATCGCCCGTGCACTCGCAGATCATCGCAGCGTTCTGCCGGCAGCTGTCGTTCGCCGTCAGAGCGTTTCCATCATCACAGACGACATCCTCGCAGGTCGGGTTCAGTTCCTTCTGGCATGGATCGATGATCGGTTTGCCAACGCAATCGCAGTACAGAACACCGGCCGCGTTCTCGACCCAGTCGCAACGGTCGTTCACGGTCAGGTCGCTGCCGTCCTGGCAGTCCTTTTCCTCGCATTGCGGGTTCAAGTCCTTGGAACACGGGTCTTCCGGGATCACCTCGATCCCGCAGAAGCATCCCTTCAACGGGTCCAGAATGCATTCACCCCAGGCGCCGTCAGGCAACCGGCATTTTTCCGGGTTGCACTCGGGATTCTGGCCGGGACCGCAAGGATTCTTCGCAACCGGCGGCAGCCCGCAGGCGCACATCGCTTTCGCGCCATCTTCCGCGCCGCACGCACCCGCGTCGCCGGTCTGTGTCAAGCAGTCCGTGTAAATGCATTCCGGGTTCAGGATGTCCGAACATGGATCCAGCACGATCACGGTTCCACCGCACGCGCAGGTTGCGTTTCCATCCTGCACGAGCAGTCGGCATGCATCGTTCAGCGTGGCCGGATCGCCATCATCGCAAGCCCGTTCAACGCATTCCGGATTGATCCCCTGCGAACATGGATCCCACGGCAGGCATGTGCAGTTGCTATCCTGATCCTCCTGACAGACGCCATCCGCGCCGCCCGCGATCTGACACCGTTTTTCGCTGCAGGACGGATTGAGCGCCGCGCCGCATGGGTTGTCGTCAATCACGTCGGCTACATCCGGAGTTTCGGCGTCCGGGACGTTCGTGTCGTCCAGCGTCGTGTCGGGGTCGACGACATCCGGGTCCGCAGTGTCGGCTTTGGCGTCCACACTACCCAAGTCAACCGGTTCATTATCGCGTCCCTCGTCGGGCACAAGATTGTCTGCGGTGATGACATCCACGCCGGCCAGGTCGGTACCGATCACGTCAGTTCCAACCAGATCCAGCGTCGGAACCTCATCGCCATTACCGCAGCCGGCCAGCAGACCTGCGGCCAGCATCATCGAACATAGAAAGCGAGTCCTCATGACTGCCCCCGGAAATTATTAGACCTGATAAATATATCGAATGGCCGTTGCCTTTTACAAGGAATCCGGGTGTTGGGCGGCTGATTCAGGGCACTGTTGCTTGTTCTCACCGAGTATACGGTGTGAATACGCGGGCAGGATTCAGGACATCACTTACCGTAGCGGCCGTAGTCCCCGAGGGACTCTTCGATGCGCAGCAGTTCGTTGTACTTCGCGATGCGCTCGGAGCGGGACATCGAGCCGGTCTTGATGAAGCCGGTGTTCATGGCGACGGCCAGGTGGGCAATCGTAACGTCTTCGGTTTCACCGGAACGGTGCGACACGACCGCGTTCATACCGTTGACGTGCGCCAGGTTGATCGCGTCCAGCGTCTCGGTCAGGGTGCCGATCTGGTTCAGCTTGATCAGGATGCTGTTCGAGGCGCCCATCTCGATTCCCTTGGCCAGCAGCTTCGGATTGGTAACGTACAGGTCGTCGCCGACGGTCATGATCTTGTCACCGATGCGATCGGTCAGCATCTTGAAGCCTTCCCAGTCGAACTCGGCCAGGCCGTCCTCGATCGAGGCGATCGGGAACTTCTTCGTCAGGCCGACCAGGTAGTCCACCATCTGCGGGGTCGACAGCTTCGTGCCGTCCGCGCCCATGGTGTAGAGCTTGGTTTCTTCACTGTAGAAAGAGCTGGCCGCGACGTCCAGGCAGATGCTGATGTCTTCACCGGGCTTGTAGCCGGCCTTTTCGATCGCCTGCACCAGGATTGCCAGGCCTTCCTCGTTGCTCTTCAGGTTCGGGGCGAAACCACCCTCGTCACCCACGGCCGTGTTCAGGCCCTGCTCCTTCAGGAGCTTCTTCAGGGTGTGGAAAGTCTCGGAGGCCCAGCGCAGACCTTCGCGGAAGGACGGTGCGCCCTTCGGAAGGATCATGAATTCCTGGATGTCCAGGTTGTTGTCCGCGTGCTGGCCGCCGTTGATGACGTTCAGCATCGGGACCGGCAGCGTGCGGGCCGACAGACCGCCGATGTAGCGGTACAGCGACTGGCCGTTCGCGTCGGCGGCTGCATGGGCGGCGGCGACGGACACGGCCAGGATCGCGTTGGCGCCCAGCTTCGTCTTGTCGGGAGTGCCGTCCAGTTCCATCATGAACATGTCCAGTTCACGCTGCTCTTCGGCGTCCATGCCGATAACTTCCGGGGCGATGATGTCGTTGACGTTCTCAACGGCCTTCAACGTGCCTTTGCCCATGTAACGGGACTTGTCGCCGTCACGCAGCTCGAGGGCCTCGCCGGCGCCGGTGGAGGCACCGGACGGAACGATGGCGCGCCCCTGGGCGCCGCACTCGAGTTCGACTTCGACTTCGACGGTCGGGAAACCACGGGAATCCAGTACCTCGCGGGCGAAAACATCAATGATAGTGGTCATTTCAAGGCTCCTGCGTGTCAGAGAAGAGAAACCGGGGGAGGTTGATTCCCGTCCGGAAAAACCGGGGAACTATACCCTGTAAGGTGAGACGTCGCAAGATTACCGGCATATCCTGGTGAATTATTTCACAAACAGACCTGACAGCGACTACGACTATCCGCATCCGTTCCCTTTCTGCTAGGATTTCCCGGTACGTGTCGACCATTCGGGAGCGCCACCACATGATTGGAGACATATTGCTGGTTGCGCCCGGTCTGGGGTTCGAGGCGATTTTTCCACTAGGTCTTTCAACGCTCGCTTCCACTTTAAGACGCGCCGGGTACACCTGCACCGGACTGGATGACCGCGCCCGCCCCGGCTGCGTCGATGCCGCCCTGAAGTCGATCGAAGCCCTGGCCCCGGAACGACGACCGCTGGCAGCCGTGGTCGAGACATCAACCCGCAACGTGGGTTCAGTGATCAAACTGACCGAGCGCTTCGTTGAACTGGGCATCCCCGTCATCCTGATCGGTACCCCGGCCGCGACCGACCCTGCAGCCATGATGGACAGCCAGGAAGCCTTTGCCGCGGTCACCGGAGACCCGGAAACAGTCGTTCCGGCCTTGCTGCACGAACTGAAGACCCGTTCCGGCCAGCCGATCGCGGGGGCCAGGTTCCGCGGACCGGACTCGGTGATCGTGTCAGGCGGCCCCGAGTTCACTCTGGACCCTGCCGACCTGGAGTACGACAGGACCGTTTTCC
>JAGOFO010000059.1:11026-12367 GCA_017997155.1 Myxococcota bacterium | reverse complement strand
TGCGACAAACGCCGCGACGAAGACTGCCTGTACAAAAACAACGGTCTTTTTCATTATGCTCCCCGGCCAACTGCCGTACTGGCGGGATTCGGCGAATTCTAGGACATGCTGTCGAAATCATGTAGATGTTTTGTCGCCTGGGCAAGGGTTGGGTGTTCAAAAACCTGCGCTGGCTGAACTCTTCTGTTCCGGGATCCAGGTTTGGAGATACAGGCCCGGAAGCGGGCGACCACTTGTGGGAAAGACTTTGAACAACATGTCGGTCGATTGGTGTAAGTGCATGGTTTTGAGTCGATTTTTCGGCGGCTTCCGGGTGTTCATAATCACTGTTCGTTGTGTCGAATACCTGGCGCCGCGCACATCAAACGGGTGTCAAAAAGGTGTCGGGAAACTGTTGAAAACGGTCAGGTTGTGCGGTCAGTTCTGCCTGGAGAGACGCCTGGCGGATCTTTGAACAGCCTCAAGTCCGCGCCTGAACACGGGGGTTCCTGCGAACATCCGACTGAAGGCGTCTTGATCCATGTTCAGGATTTGGTCGAGGGATGGACAAAACAGTCCCGGGAGCGGACGAAAAGGAGATGGCGAACGGACATCCACACCGGATGCGTCTGTTTCAGTCGCTCTCGATTTATCGGGTCCGCGGTTAAACGGGCACACGTCCTGACACAGGTCGCATCCGTAAAGGTTGCCGGCTTGATCGATATCGTCGGGCAGGTCGGTTTTGGAATTGACGGTCAGATGCGCCAGGCACCGGCCCCGATCCAGATGTCCATCGGCGTCGAGCGCCCTTGTCGGGCAGACGGCCACGCAGGCGCCGCAACCGTGGCATCCTGTCGGCACCGGGGCACGGACGGCGCCTTTGTAGACAGCGTCGGTCAGGATGATGCCGATGAAGACGAAGCTGCCCAGGCGCGGCGACACCAGGAGCGTGTTTTTACCCTGGAAGCCGAGCCCTGCCGCCACTGCCCACTGCTTTTCCGCGAGTGGACCGGTGTCAACCCACCACATCGCGCGACAACCGAAACGCGTCCCGATCTCACGCGCCAGTGCCGCGAATCGTTCTCCAACGACATGGTGATAGTCCTTCCCCATGGCGTACCGGCTGATCCACGCGGTGCCGTCGGGCATTGGATTGGGTCTGCCGGGCGCAACATCGTAGCTGACCAGACCTGTTATCACGGTCTTGACCCCCGGCATCACCAGCCCGGGGTCGAGGCGCTTATCAAGAGTTCGCCGCAGGTACTCGAGGTCATCGGGAGCCGAGGCCACCGCCGCTTTGAAATCATCCCGGTTGACCGGTGTCGGGCCAGCGGCCACGGCGGCCAGCTCGCAGATTTCGAA
>JAGOFO010000059.1:0-10926 GCA_017997155.1 Myxococcota bacterium | reverse complement strand
GAGGACATCGGGCTCGTTGCAGTCACGGGGGATACCTCCCATCAATGGATATCGATGGCCGACCAGGCGGCGCTGCGCGCGCGTGTCCTGTTCATGGAGTGTACCTTCCTCGGGGCCGGACGCACCACGGATGCGGCGGACAAAGGGGCACACACGCATCTCGACAATCTGATCGATCTGATCGGGGCGATCAAAAGCCGTGCTATAGTGCTGTATCATTTCAGCCAGTTTTACAGGGCTGAAGATATCTCGGAAATTGTCAGGGGCGTGCTGCCCGAAGAGGTGGCGTCCCGTATTCATCTTTTCGACGGCGGAAACAGACTCTGAAACAAGGCGGTGCGGAAGTGGCAACCAGGCTGATGAGCTGGATCAGGAGCAGGACGACACCGGAACAGAGGCGTCTCGTGAAGTTTCTGGTCGTCGGAGGATCCGGCGTTCCTGTCAATCTGCTGTCCGTTCTTGTGGCTACTGCCGCGCTTCCGGTCTGGCGTTTTGCCGGTATCAGGAACTGGCTGGCCGGCGTGTTCAGTTTTCCAGAGCTGACGAACGACGGCGTGCGCGACATCGTGGTGTATCTGATCGGAATCGTGGTTTCGATCTTTACCAATTTCCTGCTGCACAACTACTGGACGTGGGGTGATCGCGTCAAGTCCAACCCGGGCGGAGGATTCGTTCCCAGGCTGGCCAAGTTTTACCTGGTTTCCTCGGTTGCAGCCAGCGTTCAGCTGATAGTCTCTTCCCTGCTTTCTCCTCAGATGCGAAAGGTTGATCTGTTCACATTGCAGATCTGGGGTGACTACCAGGTCTACCATGTTCTTGCACCGTCCGCCGGTATTCTGGCTGGGCTGGCGATCAACTATTTCGTTAATAATATCTGGACGTTCCGCAAGAAGGCCGAGTGAGCCGGCCATTCGAAGACCCAGTCACCTTCAGTGTCCGTCAACCACGTCAGGTTTTCTGAAAAGAATGCGGTGCAGGCTCAAGGCCGCCTGGCCTACAAGCGGACAAAGGGCCAACGCCAGTCCAAATGAGAAGACGGTGTCGGTCAGGAAATGCGCTCCGGCGACAATCCTTCCGGCGGCGGTGATGATTCCCCAGACTGCCGTGACTGCCGCCACCGTGATCGACACGCGACGATGTCCGAGACGCCACAGCACCCATGCCACCGGGAATCCAACCACCGCGGTAGCCACGTGGCCCGAAGGGAACGATGAACCCTGCAGCACGTCGTTGAACTGGAAGAAGTGCGAGTACAGTTCGGTTCTTCCCTCGAGCTGGAAGAACCTGGGGCGGCCGAACACCGCCTTCATCACCCCGGTGATGGCGAAGGGTTGAAGAAGTCCCGCAAGAAGCAGGGTCAGCGACGCCTGACCGACAACCGGTGCGTTGCGCAATGGCGAGCGGCGCGGCGCCGAGGCCGCGACCAGAAGTGCCGCCACGATGTACAGGATCGTGCTGGGCAGCGTGCCGAAGCCGGCGATCCAGTTCGCCCAGGGTGAGTGGGGATCATTGACGCTTGTCGAAAGCGGTAGATCCAGCGGCGCCAGCGCAAACAGTGTAGCAATCCAGGCGCCGGCAAAAATCAGCCAGCACCTGACCCGAATCGGTTTCGGAGTTACGGGCATCAACGCCTCCAGGAACCTCGCCTTCCAGACACGAGGTTATTCGATGGAGGCGGACAAGCCAAGTTCCGATTCGCATGCTTCACCTCCCGTCAGTCCGCCCGGTCAGCCTTGACCGGGAACGTTGGTGCGTGTAACCTTTCGCTGCATTTTGCCGGAGTGGTGAAATAGGCAGACGCGCCGGACTCAAAATCCGGTGACCCTTGCGGTCGTGTGGGTTCGATTCCCACCTCCGGCACCACGCATACAGTCTTATGAGCGCATTACCGGCCCCGTGGGCCCTGGTGCCAGTTTACTTGCGGCTCGTGGGCGGCAGCTTGCGGATCTGGAACAGGGCCGGTTCCTTGACCAACTCTCGCTTTCTGACGATCGGCTTGAAATCCGTGACCGACCGACGTTCAAGCCATTTGGTGAAATTCGACAGATCCTGGTAGATGTACAGGTACGGGTCTCCCTTGGTGTCTTTGTCGTATCCGACCGTCCGCAGCACGATCGATCTTTCGTCGCAGGGAAGACCGGTCATGTTCTTGCGGAAATCGTCGCCGTACTCGAAATATCTTTCGGCGTTGGAAAGGTACAGCACCCGGACGATCAGACCGTGTCTGGTGGCCACCTCGCCGATGGACCTGATCGTGGATGAGGCCGTAAGGTCGCCACGGAACGCGAACACACGGTTGTTTCGGAACAATCCCACGATGAAATCGTACTGGGCCTGGTCGTTCAGGAAACTGGCAACACCGTTTTCCTTGTGGCGCCGCCGTTCAACCCGCAGCCTGCCGCTGATAGTCTTGCGAACCTTGCCGAAGACTTTCAGAACCCTTCCCCTGGTCGCAGGGTCCTCGATGCCTTTTTCAATCAGTTCGACGAATCGGTCGGCGCCTTCCGCGGACCACATGTCGACAAAGGCTGCGGGCGTCGGGGCGTTCAGGAAAGCCAGGCGGTACATCGCGTGAACATCCACGACCCACTGATCGAAGTCCGTCAGAATCAGAACCTCGGGACGGGACCACCCGGCCAGCAGGTAGTTCTGATCGGTTCCGACTCCTATCTGGATGCCACCCCGGTTCGTGACAACTTCCTTCCAGACATGGACCCAGACCTCGTTGGAGACGACATAGTGCAGTCCGCGCACGAGTTCCGGAGGCGGCGGGTCGTTCGGAACGGCAGCGAAGGCGCTGGCGATTTCGGTTGCGAGCGGTTGTTCAAGCGCCGTTGCTGCCCGCGATGTCGCAAAGGCACTGATGACGACAGGAACGAACAGCAGTCCGACGATGGTTCGAAATCCGAATTTGACTGTTCTCAATCTTCGCCTCTGATCAACGGATGAGGGACGCGCGTAGGATAGGAGTGGGTGACCGCGGAATCAAGCCGATTCGATTCAGGACAGGAACTGGCGCGCATTTGCGCCGGTCGGTGCACGTCGTCAACCGTGGATCAGTTGTTGTTCGGGAAAGTTCCTTGAGACTGGGTAAGCTTGCGGTTGATTTCCAGCATCAGTTCGTACTGTAGCTTGTTGTAGTGCCAGATTCGGCCAATCCCGATGATCGGGTACAGAATGAAGAAAAGCCAAAGCCCGCCGATTATCAAACCCAGCACGCCACCGACGATTCCCAGTCCAGCCAGTCCCGCCAACGCTTCTTCCATGAGGACACCAAGTTATGAGAGTCTCGCGAAGATAGCATTCCGGATTGGATTGATCAATCGGTGTCGTTCGCGATACGTGGAGTCAGCGCTTGCGTTTGGGCGCCGTTTTCTGGCGAAGGACGTGGATCGTGACGAGCGCGCCGATGGTGAACAGGATGACGCGGACCCACCAGAGTCTGCCTGGCACGAATAGAAATCCGGAAAGAAGCATCGCGGTCCACAGCGAGATGATGGTGAAGACCTTAACGGCCAGCGGGACGCCATCTCCGTTGCTGTACTGGCGCATGTAGAATCCGAACAGCCGGTTGCTGTGCATCCAGTCGTACAGTCTGTGGGAACTGCGCAGATAGCATGCGGCCGCCAGCAGCAGGAACGGCGTGGTCGGCATCACCGGCAGAGCCATGCCGATCACGCCCAGCGCCAGGCTGATCGAGCCGGCTGCGATCAGGAGGTGGCGTCTCCAGCCCGAAAAGACTCTGGTGGCATCCCGCTGCGGCGTCATCTGGGTGTCAATCCTCCAACGCCGAACGGAACGTGTACCGAGGGGACGAATCTGGATGCGTCCTCAAGGTGAACCATCTGGTCGTCGAAGAAGATGTGAGGCTTGAACACCTTCAGGATACGGGATTTGTCGATACCGCCAAGGAAGAATACCTCGTCCGGGTGGACGTCGGCGGCCTTCAGCGTGGTCACCGCCCTTTCGTGGGCCGGCGAGTTTCTTGCCGTGATAATCGCGATTCGCAGGCTGCGCTTGAAGTCAGGGTTGGCTGCCTGGCGTTCGAGTTCCAGGCGCTGCAGCCAGGATAGTTTTCGAAGAAGATTCAGCAACAGGCCTGGACCGTGCGGTTCGCGCGCTCGAGAGGTCTCGACACGACGATACTCGTCCACGCCCTGTTCCCGGAAGACTCGTTCGGACTCGTCGTCGGCCAGCACCCCGTCGAAGTCGAAGGCAACACGCAGCGAATGGTCGTCCGGTTCGTCATCCGTGGCGGACGCCAGAACGAGCCCGGCCGGGAATCCAGCTCTGATGGCCGCGGCCACGTCGTCGCCGTTCGCTGAAAGAAACAGGGATGCCTCAAATGCCGGAATGTAGGAAAACGGTGTCTCTCCCGAAAGGAATGCCGCCCGGGTTATGTCCAGACCATGCGAACGCATGGAAGAAAATACCCGCAGACCGGTGTCCGCGTCGTTTCTGGACAGCAGGATGACTTCGACCGGATGGCCATCGAGATGACGGTTCAGGCCAAGCACCCGTCTGACGAACGGGAATGCCACGCCGGGAGCGAGGGGAACGTCCTGTCTTTCGTGCTGCCAGGCACGGTATTCCTCGACACCACGCGTGCGGAAGACCAGGTCCGGCTCGGACAGATCGAACAAGGCGCTGGATGCGACGGCGATCACCAGCTTTTCTTCAAGTTTGTATTCGGCCATGCCATTACCATTGCGTCATGGCTTCGATGTTGTCAACCAGGACAGTTGCGGTGCTCTCATCAAACAGCAGACTGCGGTGCCCGGCCGGTATGAAACCCTGATCGACCGCGTGATCGAGAAAGTCGAGAAGTGAATCAAAATAGCCTCTGGTGTTCAAAAGGCCGCAAGGCTTGTCATGGATTCCCAGCTGCGACCATGTCAGCGCCTCGAAGAGCTCGTCGAGCGTGCCGAAACCACCCGGCATGGCTATAAACGCATCGGCCATTTCGGCCATCAACGCCTTTCGCTCATGCATGGTTTCGACCACATGCAACTCAGTGAGAGAGTCATGCGCCAGTTCCAGTCTGACCATGGCCCGCGGAATCACGCCGTGAACACGGCCGCCTGCCGCAAGCGCCGAATCCGCCAGTGCGCCCATCATGCCGACACGGCCACCGCCGTAGATCACCTCGATTCCACGTTGTGCAAGGACCTGTCCGAGATCGGAAGCCGCCGCGAGGAAATCCGGGTCGTTCCCGGGCGCGGAGCCACAGAAAACACAGATGCGCTTCATCTTGTTACCTTGTCCGGCGCTTCCGCATGGACCCGAGCCATTGTGTCGGTCAGGGCTTCGTACCGTTCGTCGTCCCCATCCACCAGTCCGAAATTGGAGTTCTCGCCATCAAATCTGCCGCCAGCAGGTTCGTCGGTCCACTGGAACCAGTGCTGGCCGATGATGTAGGGCTTGGCGAAACACTGGCGCGTATATGTCTCCCAGGCGGCGGCGCGGTCGGCCTGGGTCGGATAGGTCGGGTAGAAGATCGGCCAGGTGCTGGGCACGTCCGCCTCGGCGGAACGCATCGAGTATTCAGTGATCAGGATGGGCCGCCCCGTGATTCTGTAATACTCGACCAACCAGTTCGATTCATCCAGAAAGTCCTGTCCGGCCGCGTCGATGCTGGCGTACAGCTCGGGGACGAATTCGTAGTTGTTGACAGAGTAGACATCCACCCACGGACCGGCTGCCTGTGGCACCTGTGGATGGGTCATGACGCTGATGGAGCGGATTCCCAGGATCAGGTGGTTCGGGTCGGCCTTGCGAACCGCGGTGGTGGTGATGAAGAAATACCGGGACGCGACCGCCTTCAGGAAACCCTCGGGATCGCCGCGGTATGACTCGGCGACCTTCCTGCCGGGGGTTGTTTCGGGCATTGCCAGGTAGTCTGCCAGCAGAGTCTTGGGCGAGCGCCAGTCCCAGCCCCAGCGCAACTCGTTGTCCAGGAACCAGCCGATCAGCATCGGATCGTCCCGGCGTGGCGCGACCGTCTGGGTCGCGACCTGCTCGCAGCGGGCCTCGAACTCGTCCGAGAAGTAGTCAGGTATGTCGCCGACCTGCCAGTCGACCCCGGATATGTTCAGGATGATCGTGTACGGCATCGTCTTGCCAAGACGCGACCAGTCGGACCAGGCACCGACCGTGTTGAATCCCCACGAGGACAAGCGTTCCGTCGTTGCTTCGGCCCATTCGTCGTAGTTCGCGTAATTATTCTTGACCGCGTCGTTGTAGCGATTGGCGCCCGTCGTCGCGTCCACCGAACCATTGGGAGTGCACGCGTTGATTCCAACCGAGTAGAAAGGGGCGCCCTCGGGCGTCACGAACCACCATCTGCCATCGTGTGCCTGGACCCGGAAGAAGCCTGTGCCTTTCAGTCCGCCTTGTTCCGGGATTTCGGGTTCGATGTATGTATCGGCTGCTCCGAAATCCGCGGCCGTGGTGTCCTGTATCGAGTCCTGTATCGAGTCCTGTATCGAGTCCTGTGTGGAATCGGTTTGAGGCGGCACGTCCGATGCATCCGGGATGTCGGTTGAAATCGGCAGATCCGTATCGATCGTGTCGAAATCGGCTTGTCCGTCTTCCGGATTCACTTCCGTCATCGGCGCGTCCGCGACCACATCGAGGGTGTCGGTAGCGGGGCAGGGCGACTGGTTGCCACAGGCCTGCGCGGCCAATGCCGCCAACAGCAAGAGTCGGAATGATTGTCTCAGGGGAACCTCCAGTGTGGCAGGCGAACGGAAATGGTCAGAAATCCCGACCGGCGTGGTAGCCGCGCCTTCTGTACATCAACATTCCGGCCATGGCAAGGCACAGCAGGACGATTCCGGAGGATCCGGCGCCGTTTCCACCGGTCGAACAACCACCGCCTTCGTCGACGTCCTGGTCGGGAAGCGGGTTGCCGTTATCGGTCATGACAGTGTCGGCCGCAGGAACATCGGATTCGCGAATGTCGTCGCGCAGGCCTTCATCAGGCGTCACAATCACGTCCGCAGGATCTGTTTCGACCGGTACCGTGGCACAGGCGAGTTCCTGTGGGATTGTGGCCGCGACCGCCTCGCTGTCGACCCCGAGTGTGTTCCGGATGCGGAACCAGACATCCTGCCCGACGACCATACCGGAGGTCATTTCGGGTGAAAAACTGGTCGTCAGGTCAAAGACACCGCCCTCGACGGTGACGCTTTCGAATTCGATGGCCTGCCAGTTGGTGCCGTCGCTGCTGTACTCGACTTCCTGCACGCCGCTTGACTGTGATGTGACCGAAAGGACCGCATTGAACGGGTGAACCCCTGAATCCCCGGCGCATTCATCGTTCAGTTCGAGCAGTTCGATACCGTCAATCACAGGCAGGGTGGAGTCGATCAGGATCGGCGTGCTGATACCCTCGACGCCCATCCCAAGGTCGTTGATGTAACGGGGGAGCAGATGGATGGTCACGCTGGCGCCGTTTTCAACCGGAGTCGGGAAACACGCCTCGATCTTCGGACGTGGACTCTTTTCGACCATTGGAAGCAGCACGATCTCGTCGTCATTCGCGTCCGTGACGGTCACCTGAAACTTTTCGGCGCGGCCCCAGAAATCGGCGGAGTTCGTTTGAAAAACGATACAGTCGTTGCGTCCACTGACCCCGCCTTCGATCCACGCCTTCGGAATCGTGTGGAATTCCTGATTAACCCAGACCTGTCCGGTGATTGCCGGGGCGCATTCCAGCACGGTCGGGTCCAGAACCGGGTTTACATAGCCGTTTGGAGCCGTCGACGTGATGTTGTAGGTTCCAGGCGACAGATGGTCAAAAACCGCCATTCCGTTCGCGCCGGCATCTTGTGTGTACGGCTCGTGTCCGGGAATGCTGGCGCCCTGGGAAGCGAGGGTGATCCTGGTTCCCGGGATCGGGCCCCCGCCACCGAAAGTACGTGCCGTGACATAGAACTCGCAGTCCTCGGGTCTCTGGTCAGGCGAGACGGGCAGTGATGGCGGCCATTTTCCATAAGTGGCGAAGTTGTCGCGGTAGATCTTCTGGTAGACCGGAATCCGTCCGCCGGCCATCATGGTGTCCCAGTTCGTCGTGAACCACGGTCCTTCGTTGTCAAGCGCGTACAGTTCCAGATAGAAACCGTCGATGGTGGACAGGACAGGCTGGAATTCGGCTTCTATAGTGTTGCGCGTCCCAAGCACGTATCCGCGCGGGTCGAGCGTCACGGTCTCTGCCTGCTGCCCGAGCACGGCGTCCGCCGACTGGTCCAGGCCCGGCAAGTCGGTCTTGACGACCAGACGGATCTCTCCCGAGAAGTCCAGGGCCGTGTAGTACCTGACACGGACCTTGAGTGTCTGCGACATCATGTCGGTCGTGAACCGCGAGATCGCGTTTCCGGCCTCGTCCATCCAGACCACATCGTCCACGATCAGACCTGGAACCACGTCGTAGATATCGTCGTGAAACTGCATCGCGGACATGACGTTGCCCGAGATCATCGGGTTTCCACCCCATGTCGGCCAGCCCAGCACGGCGGCGGAAACGTCCTCGGCCAGCATCGTTCCGGCGAACGGAGCGACCCGATCCAGGTACCAGAACGAGGACAATCCGGAGAGCAGCGTGTCGGCATAAACATCCCAGAACCACTGTTCAACCAGTGCAGACTTCATCACGGTCGCGATATTTGTGTCGAAGTCCTCGCAGCGTTTTGCGGCGTCGCCCGCCAGTTTGGAGACGAGATCTCCGGTGAACAGGCTGATGGCTTCGGCCGGCGTGTCGCCCTTCATTTCGTGAAACATGTCTTTCGCCATCGCGCGGTCGAGGCCGGAGATGTACATCGAGTAGTCGGCGACCTTGTCCTGCAGGCTCTGCCAGACCATCTCCGGATCCGTTTCGCTCGCGTAATAATCGTTCATGTGTTCCACGTACCAGACGATCATCTCGTGCCCCCGGGCCTCGGCATCTTCGTCTTCCAGAAAGATGTCGAAGACCATGTCGATCAGGGCGTCCCAGTCGCCGACCAGCAGGTCGCCGAGAACCTCGGTGATGCCCTCCGACATGCCGCGAGCGTTGCTGTATCCCTCAAGCAGATAGACCATGCCGAGGGGGGGCCGATGCCAACAGGGTCGGGGTCCAGAACTGTTCACAGAGGGGGTCCGAGACCGAGTTGTGCATCAGGTGTCCCAGTGCCGTCACCAGGAACCGCGGTTCTTCGTCGATCGCCTTGGAGATCAGGTACAGGGAGAACTCGGAAGAGTGGCCTTGCTGAACCGGCAGGAACCACTGGAAGTCGGGGAGGATGGCGCCCAGATGCAGATAGGTCTCGAACATGGGCGTGTCCCGCAGATCCGCAAGGTTCGGGTACTGTTCGACCAGAGCCGGCCAGATGCTGTCAGATTCGCGAATGTGAACGCCGGGACCGCATGGCAGGGCGGTGGTCGGGATCAGCAGCGACGTGAGCAGCGCGAAGACCGCGCCGGTCAGCCATCGGTTGATTTTGTTCATCGAGACCCTCATTGATTGTGGGTTAAGTCCGTTTTTCCGTGGAGAATTATAGGGATAAAACTCTTGAGTGTAAGGGGTAAATCAACGGGACGACGATCCCGGTGAGTGAAAAATGAGTCAGGTTGCTCTACAATACCACGTTCCCGGCCTTCAGGCTTTGTCCGTCGACCTGGAATTGTGTGAATGTGAATTGTGGAGTGACGCCGATGAATGTGAAATCGATGCTGTCCGTGCTGGCTTTTGCGTTGGCCATGGTCGGATGCGGTGAGGATGGCGGGAACGGGACCGACGTTTTTGATCATTGTTCCCGATTCAGGAAGGGCCGACACGCTGGATACCGACGGATTTGTCGGCGACCAGGGCGTCGACGGGAGCAGCGACCGGGACGTGTCCACTGGCGACAACACGGTTGATCCGGACGTCTCGATCCCGGATCACGGTGGCACTGACACGAATGTCGGCGACACCGTGGAACCAACCGACGAAGGTCAGGACATGATCGAGGATGTCGCCCCGCGTTGTTCGCTGGGCAAGGCCGCGTGCAACAGTTCAAGCGCGGATCGGAAGACCTGCCAGACCGCGAGTGTTTTCGGTCGTACCATTCTTACGACCGATAACGCCGTCGCATTCACTTACAACACGTTCAACATGGCCCACAACGACGATCCGCCGAATAACGACAACGCCGACGATGTCAGCACCAAAGGATGCCCGATCTTCGGTGACGGGGACGATCTCTGGTGCAAGTCGGAGTGCAGCGATTCGGGCCTGGATCATTTCTTTCAGGTCTATCTGATTCCAGGCGACCTTTTCACCATGACGGTCAACGATTATGCCGTCTATAAAGAGTTTGATGAAAATATTGACTTCATGCTGAAGGTGTATCGCGGGAATCAGTGCCCTCTCGACAGAACCACGCTTGTTTCATGCATTGACAACAAGCATTCCGGGTCGGCCAATGCCGAGTCCCTTCAGATTGCCCCCATGACTCCGGAAGAAGAGGGCTGGTATACGATAGTTCTAGACTCCGACGACGAGCAGAACGCCGGAACGTACTCCCTTTCCGCCCGTATCTTCAAGAACTCCGAATACACTGGCGACTGGAGTGTCTGCTGCGACTACCCGCTTGAATGAGCCGACCCGGTCCCGTCGACCCGCATCTATCGTATAATCCGGCATTCGTCGTCTTCACAGGTGGTTGAAATGGCGGTTTCCAGTCTTGCGGGCCTGCCGGTGCCCGATGAGATGGTCGAGGATGTCGCTGGCCTGGTCGATGCCTATTTCGGGCTGCGGCCGGATCCGGATAATCCGGGACAGTGCGTGTCTTTCGGGACTTCGGGGCATCGGGGAAGGTCGAAAGACACGACGTTCAACGAGGCGCATGTGCTGGGTATTGCCCAGGCGATCTGCGAGTACCGCGCCGGCCGTGGCATCGACGG
>JAGOFO010000281.1 GCA_017997155.1 Myxococcota bacterium | reverse complement strand
GCGGCGCGGGTATAGATGGCGTCATCCCCGGGCACAAGACTGCCGGTGTCCATCCCATGCCACAGCAGGAGTATGGCGGCCAGTACAGCAAGTCGCGTCGATATTCGGAAGATGGTTCCGCCGTGGTCCGTCGGCTGGTTCATGTGTGCCTGCCTCGTACCGGGACGCGCGGCGTCGACCGGGCGTCAGGCCTTCTCGCGGGATGCGTGCCACGTAAGGATCGGGTTGCGGGCCGCCGTGACTTCGTCGGGCCTCCTGACGGAGGTTAAGTGCGGAGCCGCGTGAACCACTTCGGGTGTCGTGGCCGCCTCGTCGAGGATGCGCTCCATCACGGACACGAATTCGTCCAGGTCGGCCATGTTTTCGGTTTCGGTAGGCTCGACCATGAAGGCACCGCTCACGATCAGCGGGAAGTATACGGTCGGCGGATGAATGCCGTTATCCATCAGTCGCTTGGCCATGTCCATCGTCGAGACCTTGCCCGCCGACTTGATCTGGTTGCGATCCGAGAACACCGCTTCGTGCATGCACGTTCCCGCGAATGGCAGGTGCATCTTGTCCTGCAGCTTGACGCGGACGTAGTTCGCGTTAAGAACCGCCATCTCGGAGGAACGGGCCAGACCGTCTGCGCCAAGGGCGCGTATGTATGTCAACGCACGGACCAGGACGCTGAACTGACCCTGGAAAGAACGCACGCGGCCGATCGAAAGCGGGAACTCGCTGGAAAGCGAGAACGTGCCGTCGGGCGCGCGAACAACCCTGGGAACCGGAAGGTAGTCGACCAGACCGTCGACCACGCCGACCGGACCGCTGCCCGGGCCGCCACCGCCGTGCGGAGTTGAAAACGTCTTGTGAAGATTCAACTGCATCACGTCGATGCCGAGACAGGCCGGCCTGTATTTGCCCATTATCGCGTTCAGGTTCGCGCCGTCGCCGTAAACCAGTCCGCCTTTTTCATGGACGATCGCGGCAACCTTGTGGATATCGCGTTCGAACAGGCCGAGCGTGTTGGGGTTGGTGATCATGATCGCGGCGACTTCCGAGTCCATCACGGCCGCGACCGCCTCGGGATCGAGAATGCCCGACTCGCTGCTCGGGACCTTGACCACCGAGTAGCCGTTCAGGGCGCTCGACGCCGGATTGGTTCCGTGAGCGGTGTCCGGGATCAGAACCTTCGAGCGCGGATTTCCGCGGGCTGTAAGCGCGGCGCGGATCACCTTCATCCCGGTCAGCTCCCCGTGGGCGCCTGCAGCGGGCAGAAGCGAAACTCCGGACATGCCGAGTATCTCGATGAGCGACTGCTCCAGTTCCCACATCACCGCGAGGGCGCCGGGCACCATCGAGTCAGGGGCCATCGGGTGCACGCCGGTGAAGCCGTCCAGCGCCGCCGCGTCCTCGCAGACGCGAGGGTTGTGCTTCATCGTGCATGAACCGAGCGGGTAGAATCCGGTGTCGACACCGTAGTTCAGCCGCGAGAGCCTGGTGAAATGGCGGACGACTTCGTACTCGGCCACCTCGGGAAGCTCGGCTGGCTCGGTTCGGAGCAGTCGTCCGGGTATCGCCGGTTTCGCGTCGGGACCTGGATCCTTGACGCACATTCCGCTTCGACCGTTTGATCCCCTCTCGAAAATCGAGGGCTCATCGAGTTCCAGACCTGGACGCGCACCCATCATGACCTCCGATGTCAATCTGTATCAAAGTACCGTCAGTTCACCTGCGCAGCCCCGGCAGGAGGGGTCGCCTGACCCTGTTCCTGCGCCGGCTGACCCGCGGGCGCCAACATCTCGGCAGCTTCCTGCCGTGCCGCTTCGCCCGTGATTCCCTCAAGCTTTTCGATGGTGGCCTTGGCACGAAGGTCACGCACCAGTTCACGCCGGCTCTTGAAGATCCACTTGTTCTTCAGGCTCTGGGTCAGCTTGTCGCGGACTTCCTCGAGCTCCCTGACCTTCTCGGGCTTGTGGTCGTAAACTTTTATCAGGTGGAGGCCGAACGGCGTCTTGACCGCCTGCTTCGTGTACTGTCCCTTCTCAAGCTCAAAGGCCACCTTCTCGAACGCGGGCACCATGACGCCGGACTTTACATAGCCAAGATCGCCACCCTTCGGGGCGGTCGTCGCATCCTCGGACATCGACTTCGCGATCTCACCGAAATCCTCTCCAGCCTTGATCCGCGACAAAGCCTGACCGATCTTCTTGTTCGCGTCCTCTTCCATGGCCGGCGTCGCGTTCTCGTTCAGACGGACCAGAATGTGGGCCGCGTGGACCTCTTCCGGGTCCGTGAACATCTTGATTCCCGAGGTGTAAGCGTTCCGGACTTCTTCCTCGGTGATGTTGATCTTGCCCATCTTTTCGAGCAGTTTTTCGATGGAGTAGGATTTGACCAGTCGTTCCTTGATGGTCTCCTCGGTGATGTTGCCGTGCTTCAGGTAGTTGGCGAACTGCTCCTCGCCCTTGAACCTGCCCTTGTATTCGAGGAACTTCGCCTCGATCTCCTCGGGAGTGACAACGATACCCTCGGCCTTCACGGCCTGAGCGAGGAGCTCTTCCTCGATCAGCCTGTTGACGATGCCGTCCTTGACCTTTAGAAGCCTGTCTTCGGGGATCTTCCTTACACCGTTCTGGGTGACCTTGTTCACTTCGGAATCAAAGACCGAACGGGAGATCTTCACTCCGTTGACGATGGCGACATAATCCGGAAGCGCCTCAACCGTGGCAGCCTCGGTCTTCGGTGATTCGCCCG
>JAGOFO010000280.1 GCA_017997155.1 Myxococcota bacterium | reverse complement strand
ACAGCAACCCCGGAAGCGGTTCGGGCCCGAGCGGCGACTTCAGCTACGGCAGTGACATACTCGGCGGCGGCAACTACGGCGCCCAGAACAAAAACTCGACGATTGGCAGGATGGTCCTGCCGTCGGACTCGACGGATCCCGACGACATCCTCGCCCGAAACGCCCAGGTCAAGGCATCCCTGCTGTCGGCCAGGCCGCACGGCGGCACGCCCCTCGGCGCCATGTTTTACGACACTCTGACGATGATCCGTTCCGAAACGGAATTCGTGGACGATCCGTTCGCCACTTGCCGAAACAAGCATGTGGTCCTGATCACGGATGGAAGAAGCAACACGGGTGAAGACGACGGTGGATACCCGGATCCAGTAGAAGGCGCCCAGGAGCTTCGCAATGAAGGTTACGAGGTCTGGGTCGTCCAGTTCGGCGTGGCCGAGGGTGTTACCAGCCAGGGATATGACATCGCGACGTATCATGGGCTTCTTGCGGACGATCACTTTCTAATGGCCGATGACGCGTCTTCGCTCGCCAGCGCACTTGGCAGCGTGATGTCGGTCGACACGACGTCAACCCAGTCCAGGACCGGAATCGTCATAACGGAACAGACCGGCAACACGACCGACGTTCAGTACCAGTTCAACGCAGCCTACCGGAACGTAAACGCGCCGGCCGGCGCCGCGGATGTCGATGTTCTTTCGGGCGTCCTTGAACGCTCGGTCTACCAGTGCGGCGTGGACGTGGACCAGCCGGACACCGCGGGCCTTGCCCTGATCCAGAGCATCGGAGACAAACTGAACCTGACGTCGGACGGGTCACGCAACATCTACACCATGGTCAAAGGCGATCTCGAGAGTTTCGTATGGACCAATGCCAGTATCACCAACGACATGCTTGATGCTCCGAATCCGCTCGTCGAGCCGGTGCCGAACTTCGGTCTGGACGAGGACACCGACTGGTGTGCCCAGGGAACCATCCAGGGACTCGCGATCCAGAAATTGCTGAAGTGGCGCCAGAACCTGTTCTCCTACATCCGCGCCAGCGAGGAATCGTGCAGATCGGGCTACAAGCTCGGTGGTATCGTTCACTCCACCCCTGCCCTTCAGGACACGCTGAAGGGTGTGAGCCTCTCGATTCCGTCTTTCGCCGCCTACAAGACATCGATCGCGTCGCGGCCGCACATGCTCTATACATGCACTCACGACGGCATGCTTCACGCATTCCGGACCGATCGCCCGAGCGGCAGTTCGGAACCCGATTCCTGGGGAAAGGAGCTCTGGGCGTACATACCCGGTCATCAACTCGATGTGCTGCGCACAGTCCCGGAGCTGGGCGAGACGGCGCTCGATGGCGCCCCGGTGCTCGCCGACATAGTTTTATCCAGGACGTTCACCAGCCGGGCAACCGAGAATGAGGATTCCTGGAAGTCGGTCCTTCTGTTCGGCGACAGGGCTGGCGGAGCCGGTTACACGGCGCTGGACGTGACCGATCCCACCGATGGCAACTGGTCGGTCCTGTGGGAAATATCCGCAGAAGAAGGCCGGTGTCGAGGCGGTTCGAACATGTGCAACTCGGGTGGCATTGGCAACTTCAGGAACGACTACTCCAGACTGGGCAAGTCTTATGGCAAACCGGTGATCGGCACGGTCATGATCTGTCCGTCCGTTTCGGGGTCATGCACACAGAAACAACTTGAAGAAGTTGCCGTGGCCGTCATCCCGGGCGGCAGTTCCGAAGGCATGACGACCCTGGGTTCGGCCAGAACCGCCTTCGTCGTCAGGCTCGACAACGGCGAGAAGCTGGCCGAGTTCGCCACCGGCAACATCGACAGTGACTTCGCGAACGTCCGTGGCGACTGCAACGGCAACACCACCCTGGTCGAGACGGACATCACCGGCGACATGGCCTGTCTCTCGACCGTGCCCGGCACTTTCCTCACCCGTTGTTATGTCGGCGACTCCGCGGGCAGACTCTGGAAACTCGAGATCGGTTCGGCTTCACGTTCGTCATGGACGATGACCATGTTCTACGATCCGTACGACATGGATGGCATGGACATTCCCCTGAACGACCCGATTCGCGCGCCTGTATACGAGGCGCCAGCCATTTCCCTGACGCCGACCACGAACGAACCCGTCATCGTTTACGGCGGTGGCGACGTGGACGACCTGCTGAACATGACACAGAAGGCGTTTATCGTCTCGATCACCGACACGGTCACTTCGTCAGTTCCTGCCCCACCCCTGCCGTGGAGCGATGATCTGTGCTTCAGGGCACTGGGCGGTGGTCAGTTCAACGGTCCCAAACTGAACTGGAAGGATTTCCTCGGCTACGACTCGTCACTGACACTTATCCCGGGCGAACCGGCCGGTATCCGGCTGATGGGCCAGCCGATTATCTACGGCGGGGTCACGTATTTCACGACCTACATTCCGCAGGCGGATAACGCTTGTTCCATGGGCGCTGGACGCGTGTACGGGCTTGACTACGTGCTGACCGACGGCGCCGGCGACGTTCCCAGGCCGCGGCTGCCCGACGAATCCGATCCCTACACCTACGAACCGTACCAGGTGATCGGGTGCGCCGAGACGCCCGCCGTTCCATACGGCGTTCAGGTCGCGTCGCGTCCTTCGTGCATCGGCGGGGAAAGCATCTACGACGCAGGCATAGGTTCCGGCTCCGGGACCGCCTTCGGCTCGACCGGCTCTTCGCAGCCGCAGCTCATCATCCAGACGGGCCTGAACACCGGCGAGGCCAACGAACAGCCCGCAGGCGGCTCGACGA
>JAGOFO010000279.1 GCA_017997155.1 Myxococcota bacterium | reverse complement strand
ATGACAAGGTCGACAGGCTCGGAAGGATCAGGATCGTTCGACCCCGGGAAGCCGTTCAGGTCGCGGGCACCGGCAGTCAGTCCTGCCATGCAGACATCGCACCCGACTTCACCAAGAAAGTCAGCGGCGGCAATGATAAACGACGACTCGCCGACCAGGCCTATTCGACGATTCAACAGACTGTGTCCGACCACCCACTCGAAACGCGGCGCCACGCGATTCAGGGAGGTCATCAGGTACTCGTCGGCCCTGGCCACGCGATCGACCGCGCCGGCGGCAACTTTCAAGAACCTTGAAGTGCCGTCGAACCCCATCGGGATGTCGACGTCGACAACGCGGGCGCCCGTCCGACCGGCGATCACCGATGCGACTCGCCGTCCATCCGGAAGGGCCAGGATGGTCGATGCCTTGAAAACGGCCGACATCGACGACAAGTCAGTTCGTGGCGCGGGCCAGAACGATGCGGCGGTCATTCCAAGACCGTCACGGATCAGGTCCCTGACCGCGTCCAGATCCGCCGTGCTGTCCCACTCGTTTCTGGTGACAGGCATGCCGACGACAGCGACGGAAAACGGAGACGTGGGATCCGCCGACGACTGAATCGTTGACGCAAGAAAGCACAGCGCGTCCTGGCGCCCCTCGACCCAGTCGCTGGATGACAAGGCCGGTCGGAGTAATGCGTTGTCGCACACCGGCAGGCGTCGGACAAGATCTAAGCTGGCCTCGCGATCATGCGCGGCAACGACCGCGACCGCATCGGCAACCTGTTCGGCGGTCACTCCGCCCACAGGAAACACCGCGTCGCCGACCAGGTTCGCTATAACCGCCACACCCTCGATCCAGGGACGTTCCAGTCCCGCATCGTCAAACAGCCCCACCGAAAAACTCCTTGATGAATGCATCGAACTCGGTATCGGACATCGGTGTCGGAATCTCGTGAGCACCGGGCGTGTCGGCCATGATCGTATCGGCGAGGCGGTTGAAAATCCCCACCACCTCGGATCCGGGATCGAACTCGACCACCGGCATGCCGGCGATCTCGGCACGGCCAATAACCTGACTCCTGGGGATTCGTGCAACGATCCTGGTACCGATACGCTGCGCGAAGCTTTCCATTCCAACGAGGTTTGTCTCGGGCCCGGTCGAATTCAGGATCAGACCGCCAAGCCCGATACCGTTCGTAGCGAACCTCTTCATCGCCTTCGCGATATTGTTTGCGGCGTACAGGGCCATAACCCCGTCGCTGACAACTATGTAGACCAGGTCCGCCCTGCCCTGACGGAGCGGAGCGGCGAAGCCACCGCACACCACGTCGCCAAGCACGTCGAATACAGCGGCGTCATATTCGCCTTCCTCAATCAATTCAAGCTCGTCCAGGACCTCGAACATCCTGGCGACGCCACGCCCGCCACAGCCGACTCCCGGCTCGGGCCCACCGCACTCGATGCAGTCAAGATCGAGACGTCCCTTGAACACGATCTGATCCGCACGATCGATGCTCTGGGCAAGCCGATCGATCACGGTGGTCAGTTTGTGCCCTTCCTTCATCAAGGTCCTGGTCGAGTCAGCCTTGGGGTCGCACCCCACGTGAAGAACCTTCAGTCCCCTGCTGGCAAGCACCGCGCTGAGGTTCGACGCAACCGTCGATTTTCCAATTCCGCCCTTGCCATAAAGGGCAACCATCTTTGTCCTGCCGGCCATTGATCCCCCTTGCTCGTACGTCCCGGACACCCAGAGCAACTACCGGGTGTCCGATGGATGTTAACGCATGTGGCCTTCCGGGGCACCGGTTTTGACCCGTCATCACTGTAATGGCGGATTTTATTTCCGTTACGGGCGCCAGAAAGGTTATCCTTTCGGGAAGGATCAGCGAGGTTGCTACAATGAAACCCGATGCTTTCCAGATATTCTGCGGGTACTACCTGGGTCTTGACCGTGACTTCGCCGCCAAGTTTTTCAACGTGCATTCACTGGCCGCACATTACGGCATCGACGCGGGCGAGTTGCAGGACATGATGAGCCATTTCGGCATGCCCCCCGAGGCAATGCGGCACATCAACTTCAATGTCGCCCGGGCGCACGGCACGGCCCAGGACCTTGTTTTCTCGGGCTCCCGGGACGAACTGGTCGCTTTCGCCAGACATGCGTTCGAAGAGTTCATGGCCGCCGCAAAGGAATACGACCCGTCAAAGGTCTTCGAGGACGTCAACTACGACAATATTTTCGACGAAAAGCCGGATAACTTCGGGAACCGTTGACGCTCTTGACTTGTGAAGGGATTCGGCCGAATCTTCGCCCGCAGTGCCTCTGGCGGCTGCAATTGCGCGCGAGAGTGGTGGAACTGGCAGACACGCTGGACTTAGGATCCAGTGCGCAAGCGTGCGGGTTCGAGTCCCGCCTCTCGCACCAAGCCATTCAAGGTTGAAACAACCGTTAACAACAATTACTCTATTGCCGGCTTTGAACACCTTGTCTTGAAAGGAGACAGCCAATGAAATTCAGACTCGGGACGCTTCTGGCGGCCGCCATGTTGACCGCGGCCATCGTCGGTTGCGGAGACGGGGAGAATGACCCGCACGACACGATCGTCAATTACGATCTGCTGATTCCGGATGTCGGCGAAAACGACGCAGTTGACGCTCTGTCCAACGAGACTGGCGACGATCTGCCAATGTCCGACGAGGGCGGCACCGATACGACTGTCGACCAGGGCGGGATCACGGACACCATCTCAGACCCCGGCCAGCCGGACACCAACCCGGTGGACACCTATGTTCCTCCGG
>JAGOFO010000058.1 GCA_017997155.1 Myxococcota bacterium | reverse complement strand
TTCCTGGCGGCCTCCTCGACCTTCTGTCCGTGTTCGTCCACGCCGGTCAGGAAAAACGTCTCGCAGCCAAACATCGAATGGTAGCGGCGCAGGACATCGGCCAGAATCGTGCAATAGGCGTGGCCGATGTGAGGTCGATCATTAACGTAATAGATCGGAGTAGTAACGTAGTAGGGAGTCTTCGTTTCGGGCATGTTCTCAATCTCCGGATGAATGGATCCGTTTGCGGACCTGACGGTGATGGCCCCGGTCCGCGACGTGCGGAAGTTTAATCCGTATCAGACTTAACCGGAAGCCCGCGCGCGGTTCACGCCGGATTCACGTCCCGCGAGAGCAGCATCGGTGGCAGTTCGCGGAGGCGGATGGCGCCGGAATCACCGGTCGCGTGGAAGCGAAGCCCATGTCCAACGACCATCAGGAATGACTCGGGCGGCGACCCGGGGGCCGGAAGCAATGGCACGAAACAGCATGCCGACAGACCTGCCACGGGAATCGCTTCCAGGCATTCCTGGAACCTCTCGAAGGGATACAGCAGAACAGCCAGTCCCCGCGGTTTGAGCAGACGTGCCACGGCCGCAAGAAGACCGCTCAGGTCCAGGCTGATCTCGTGGCGCGCGATCGCGCGTTCGCCGTCCGGATTGATTCGACCGGTTCCTCTCCGGTAGAACGGCGGATTGGACACGATCAGGTCATATCCGTCCTGGTCCGGCAACGGTTCCAGGGATCGGACGTCGTCCGGAATCACGCGAACCCTCCCCTCAAGTCGATTCAGAGCCACATTTCTAACAGCACGATCCGCCATCACCTGCTGAATCTCGATGGCGTCCACACGTGCATCGGGCAGCGCATCCGCGAGAAGAATCGCGATTACCCCGCACCCCGTACCCACATCGAGGACATGAAGACCGGACGGTCCGCCGGACAGTCCCGACTCGGCGTCTTTGCGCAGTTCGGCGGCGTGACGGGCCAGAATGACCGCGTCGACGCCGAAGCGATAGCCCGCTTTCGCCTGAATGAACACCAGTCGATCGCGCCAGACCGCGAGATCCTCGGAATCACGAAGAACACCTTCGGCGCGAAGAACCTGCTCATAGGCCAGATCGATCCTGACCCCGGGACCTGTTGCGGAATCAGACCCCATCGCCGACCTGCTCCCTTTCACGCAGACGATCCAGCACCTTTTGATGAACCCCGTAGAAATCCCGCCCGGACATTCCCATTATCACGTCCCCGGGACGGGCGGCCTCGACCGCGGCGGCCGCCAGTTCGTCGATATCCGGGATGATGGCGGCCGGCGTGCCTCTTGCGTTGATATCCGCAACGAGCCGCGCCATGTCGATCTTCATCTCGGGCGGAAGATTGTCATTCTTCTCCAGCGGGGCGCAGAAAAGTATCTGATCCGCTTCCGCGAAGGCTTCGACGTATTCGTTCTGGAACACGCGGCGCCGACTGGTGTTCGATTCCGGTTCGAACAGCCCGATGATCCGCGAACCAGGGAACGCGTTGCAAACGGCCAGAATGGTCTCGCGCACGGCCGTCGGGTGATGCGCGAAATCGTCTATGACCGTCACGCCGGCGGCAACACCTTTTATTTCCTGCCGTTTTCGTACGCCGGCGAAGGAGGCCAATGCCCTTGCAAGATCGGGGGTGACGCACCCGGTTTCGTGAAGCAGACCGAGGGCGGCGACTGTGTTGGCGAGATTGTGGCGGCCAAAAAGCGGCGACACGAACCGGCCGGCGGATACATCCCCGGCCATCAGTTCAAACAAGACCTTGCCGCCCGACCAGGAAACGTCGGCAGCATGCCAGAACCCGGATTCGATTCCGAAGGATCTCAGCGCCGCATCGGAGCCAGCCGAGGCCGCCGCCGCGTTCTTGTCCCCGGCTGGAACAAGCAAGGGAGCGCCGGCGGGCATTATCCGAGCAAATCTGCGGAAGGCCGAAATCACCGCCTCCAGGTCAGCATAGATATCGGCATGATCGAATTCGACGTTGTTGATGATCGCCGCCTGCGGCGCGTAATGCAGGAACTTCGGCCCCTTGTCGAAATACGCGGTGTCATATTCGTCGCCTTCGACGACGAAGAACTTTCCACCGGCTGGCCGGAAGTTGGTGCCAAAATCCAGCGGCACTCCGCCAATCAGGTATCCAGGTTCGTAACCCTGAGCGTGCAGCAGCCAGGCAATCAGGGAACTTGTCGTGGTCTTGCCGTGGGTCCCGGTAACGACCATTGGAAAGCGGCCCGCCAGGTAGTGTTCGCGAAGCGCCTGCGGAAACGACATGAACGGTATCTGGCGCTCCCGCATGGCTTCTGCCTCGGGGTTGTCGCGCCTTATCACGTTGCCGACGACCACCAGATCCGGCTCCCAGTCCAAATTGGACGGATCGTACGGATGCATGACCGGTATACCCAGGTTGTCGAGCAGGTCTCCAACCGGCGGATACGGGTGAACCCGATCAGATCCCCGCACCTCGTGCCCCGAGTCCTTCATAAGCCCCGCGACCGCTGACATCGCGGTTCCACCGATCCCCATGATGTGAATCTTCATGCTCAGATCCGTTCCAAGACGACATGATTGTACAGCGGCCGGAAAATACGGCCCAATTCAGCAAAATTATGCAGTCAGTTTGGCGCTTTTCGTGACTCGCCCTTATTCTTCACATGGAAACAGCGCGGATCGAGGTCATCTTGAGCAACAGGACAGCCCCTGAAAAGAAGAAGATCGGTCACTGCGTCATCTGTAACGCAAAGGGCACCTCGGAGCAGGATTTCATCTGTTCCGACTGCGGCGATCCCTTGTGCGCGACGATGTACTGCGCGAACTGCCACAGGCGCCTGAATCTGGACCCGGCGTCGGCAAAGGCGTTTCTTGAAGACTACGGATACTTCCTCGACGACTTGGAAGGCGTCATCATCCGCGTGTCCAGATGCGGCGAGTGCATCCAGGACCCCGAAACGGCCGAACTGGAAATCTTCCGGATTCACTTCGAGTCCTGAAAATTCAAGACAACAAACATACCGTAAAAGCAGACTTCAGACCGGGCTGTCTTTGACTGTCCGGCTGGATTCGCGCGCCCCGGAAGCGGCGCCTGTCAGAACCTGGCGTTGCGGGGAGTCCTGGGGAAGGGAATCACATCCCGGATGTTGTCGGCGCCGGTAGCGTACATGACGGCCCGCTCGAACCCCAGGCCGAACCCGGCGTGCGGCACGGTGCCGTAACGGCGCAGATCCCTGTACCACCAGTAGTCGTCGATATTCAGGCCCATCTGGCGGATACGGTCGTCCATGACGGAAAGACGTTCCTCGCGCTGGGATCCGCCGACGATCTCGCCGATGCCGGGCGCCAGGATGTCCATCGCGGCAACGGTGCGACCGTCGTCGTTCATGCGCATGTAAAATGCCTTGATATCCTTGGGATAGTTGATGACGGCCACCGGTCTGCCCACAACATGTTCGCTGAGGTGGCGCTCGTGTTCCGCCTGCAGGTCGCAACCCCATTCGGGCTGGAATTCGAATGTGACCTTCGCCTTCTTCAGGTGCTCGATCGCCTCCGTGTACTCCATGACGGCGAACTCGGAATTAACGAACGACTCGAGCCGCGAGATCACGGTCTTATCCACGAACTTGTTGAAGAATGCCAGGTCGTCGGAACGTTCGTCGAGAACCGCCTTGAAGATGTACTTGAGAAACTGCTCGGCGAGCGCCGCGTCGTCCATGAGATTGGCAAACGCAATCTCGGGCTCGATCATCCAGAATTCGGCCAGATGACGGCGGGTGTTCGAGTTTTCGGCACGGAAGGTCGGGCCGAACGTGTAGACCCGGGACATGGCCAGGCAATAGGTCTCGACGTTGAGCTGGCCGGAAACCGTGAGTCTGGCCTCGCGACCGAAGAAATCCTTGTCGAAGTCGACCGCGCCGGACTCGGTCCTGGGAAGATTCGCGAAGTCCAGAGTAGACACCCGGAACATGTCGCCGGCGCCTTCGGCGTCAGACGCGGTTATCAGGGGAGTATGAATCCAGTAAAAGCCACGCTCGTGGAAAAACCGATGAACCGCCTGCGCCAGGCAGTCGCGGACGCGCATCGTTGCGCCAATGATGTTCGTGCGCGGACGCAGATGGGCAACCTCGCGGAGATATTCGAGCGAATGCGGCTTGGGTTGGATCGGGTAGGTTTCGGGATCGTCGACCCATCCGACGACATCCAGACGCGAAACCTTCAATTCAACGTCCTGTCCCTTGCCCAGCGACTTGACGACCTGGCCCTGGACGGTGACGGAACAGCCGGCCGACAGGCGCACCACCTCGGACTCGTAGTTGTCCAGGCCCTTGTCTGCCACGGCCTGGAGAGGGGCAAAACAGGAGCCGTCGTGAACCGCCACAAACGACAATCCCATGCCCGACTCACGCCTGGTCCTGACCCATCCGCGAACCATAACCTCGGAACCGACGGGAACCGCGCCCGACAGGACCTCCGATATGCTGCAAATCTTCATTATTGAACCGCCTGCAACGCGAAAGACAGCGCCCGGATTGTACATGCAAACGACTCGCGATTGAACCGTGATTCATCCCCGGGACCATGACCCAAGGCCTCGGCGGCGCCGATGGCGCCAGCCTCGTGCCTGAAGGGCGAATGTAATTCGCCCCTACGAATGAACGACCGTCCCTGCGGGCCGGCCTCCGGAAGGGCGAATTGTCATTCGCCCCTACACCTGAACCTGATCCTGACCCTGATCCTGACCCTGGCCCTGATCCTGCCCCCTGACCCTGATCCTGACCCTGGCCCCTCGTCCATCGAGGGGCCATCCATCCAGAGCCCAGGGCGCAAGCCCTGGGATCCCGTCGTCCCCAACGACCCAGGCCCGAGCGTAGCGAGGCCCGCCCATCCAGAGCCCAGGGCGCAAGCCCTGGGATCACGGCGTCAGCCGTGGGAATTGGTGCCCAATATCCACAAAGGGGGAAGAATGAGACGGCGCGCGTCAGCGCATTGATTTCTTTTCGACCATCAGGCGAATCATGCGGTTCAGCGGTCTGAATCCGGGTGTCTCCTCGGCCTTGAGATCCCTGATCGCCTTCAGGTCCGCGCCTTCACTGACCTTGTCACCGAAGTTGCGGTACAGATACACGGCGCGCAGCCACAGGTTGACCATCGAATCGGGGCTTGCCTGGACGGCCGTGTCGAAGGCCTCGGAGACGTTCACCATCTCGGCACCCGGTCTGATGGCCGCCGCCACGCCCTGCAACGCCAGCGACACATTCCCGCCGAAGCCCGGAGCGTTCTGGTCCATCCACGAAAGCGCCACGAGAACGTCGTCAATCACGCTTTCATTCGTGATCTTCAAGACTTCACTGAGAGATTCCTCGAAGTACAGAAGGGTCGCCATGGACCACGTCGCGACCGCCGGCGCGAACGAAGCGTCAAGCGTCGACACCGCGTCCTTCACCTGTCCCTTGCCGTCCGGAACGGCCCGAACCGCTGCCACGAATTCAGGCTTCAGGGACATCGCGCGCTCGGCCAGCGTGATCGCCCGTCTGAGGCTGTCGCCCTGTTCACCTGTGTCGCGGGCATGCCCCATACCCTTCACGATCCAGGCCTGCGAAAGCCTGACGGTCGCGTCGAAATTCTCGGGCTCGACCCCCAGAACGTATTCGAGCGAATCGATCAGGTTCTGCACCTGGCTCCGGGTAACGGCCGCGTGCTCGAGACGATCGGCGTAAGCCTTAACCTCGGCCACGTCCAGCTTGCCTGAGGCCTTGTAGGGCTTCATGTTCCAGCCGTGCGACCACGAGGCGCAACCGCTGCCGGCCAGCATCACGGCAATCAGCAACAAAACCGGTTTCAAACCTTTCATTTCCAAGCTCCCGGACCTGCAAAGCCCACATACGGCGCGCCAGCGCCGAAACAATCACTCACCGGCATCCATTCCCGATGCCATCCGGATAACGAACAGCCGCGCCGACCGCGGCCCGATCTGGAAACTGACATCAGGTCGCATGTCGACCGCGGTACCGTTCCAGTAGTCGTCTACACTGATAAATCGTTCCTGAAAAATTTCATCCCTCACCGGGACAGAAACTGCCGAATCGGACTGATTCAGGATCGCATAGAACTTGACCGGCTTCGAGTCGACCGTGGCCGCGCGAATCAAATGGCGCGGGAACTCGACCTGTCCCATGTCCAGGACCTGGGCCGGCCCGCGGGCATCGACCAGCGGACCGTATCCCGAAAAGTCGAACGGACCCCTGGTGAAGTCATGCCCTATCGTCAATGTGCTGCCCGTCATCAGAGCGACCGTCTTCAAATAGACCGCCTCGTTCGGAGCCAGCCCCGGACCGACGATCGCGTCGGGATCGCCGCTCCAGAGGATGTCGTTGGTGAACGTCCGGCCGATGCAGGTCGACGTCTGGTTCCTGACCCCCGGGGTCATCCGGTCGCCAGTCAGCTTCTGTTCAAAGGTCATCCACGCCGGCGAGCCGAAACAGGTGTCCGGGCTGAGGCGCTGGATATCGATGATGCCCGTGTTGGCAAGGAACGGCCCGATTCCCGTGAGGATGAGCCCGTCGTCCCCGACGCCGTCCCGCACCGCCTGCATTCCCATGCGGTAGGCCTCGGCCCGCGTACGGGAACCATCCCGGCGGACGCCGTCGACCATTGCCGAGGTCAGGAAGTCGATCTTGAACAGCCGCCATCCCATGCGCCGCAGCGATTGGTATATCCCGGTCACGTGGGCGCGAACCTCGGGGATGGTCGTGTCAAGGCCGTAGTAGGGCCGGGGACCGAAGCGTCCCATGATGAAACCGGCCTTGACCGGCCGACCGCGGCGATCCCTCACGACCCAGTCCGGGTGTTCGGCGTAGACCTTGCCTTCCGGCGAAACCGAGAAGGGCGCCGTCCAGATTCCAGGTTCGAAACCGGCCTGTCGAATCTCGCACGCGAGCGCCTCGACACCTTCCGGGAAGCGGGAGTTCGTGTTCAGCCAGTCGCCAATCATCGCCTGGTAGCCATCGTCAAGCTGGATGAAACGGACCGGCGACTCCATTCCGGAAAGACGCCGCATGTTTTCGCGGATATCCGTGACTTTGACCCGATCGTAGAACCCCGAATACCACGAACACCAGATTGCGGCCGGGTTCACCCGAGCCCCGTTGTGCGCGGCCAGCGCGGCGGCGTAATCCGCGAGCAACCTGTTCAGGTCCGAACCATAGACAATGATGATCGGGTCGAGTTCACGCGAAGCGCCTGGCGCCAGTTCTGAGTCGTCAAGGAAGGCCGTCAACGAAGCCGTGCCGGCCGGGAAATCGACGCGGACACGACTGAAGTGCCTTCCGACCCCGCAGAAACCGAAAAGGATTCCACGTTTGTTCTGAAGATCGTACAAGGCCGAGAACCACTCGCTCTCGAACCTGCCCGGCACCTTGGAAAACTCGGTGCCGTCATAGTAAAGCATGTTCCTGACCGATGCCGGAAGCAGGCCGTAAGGGACGCCGCGCAGGAAGAAGCGGCGATCAGGAACCGACAACGGCGCCGCGCCCGACGCCGCACCGGTGTTAAATCCCATCTTGTAGCGGGCCCACGCGGACATGTCGCCCTGGATTGTGGCCGATTCGCCACCTTCGAAGGACTCGAAAACCGCCCGGGAAAGACGGATGGTCGCGTCGCCGATGTTCGTCAGCGTCACGGCGATTCGCAGCGAACCGTCACTGGCGGTTCGGTCAGTCGAAACCGTTACGCCGATCGACCCGCCGGCATCACCGGCCCGGTACACCACGCGGCCCGCGCTGTCGAACACATGAAGACGCAGGTCGCCAAGCGCGCCCCTGAGCAGTCCCTCGGAGTCGACGGACGCGATGCCCGCGTCGTCGCCTGTCACAAACCTTATGTATCCGGATCCTGCCATAATCCCTACATCCGGCCCGCTCAGAACCGGTACTGGAAGTCAAACGCGAACTCGTTGTTCGCGCCGTGCCCCTTCGCATTCGCCGGCGGCGTGCCTATCGAATCCTGAACGTCGATCAGGTTGAACCAGTTGTGGACATAGGCCAGGCTGATACGCCAGTGATCATTGATCCGCCAGCGTCCGCCGACCGAGAAGCCCTTCTGATCGACACCGGGGTTTTCCAGCGACATCGTCGAAGTCGGATTCGGAGTGTAGTCCATCTGGTAACCGGCCATCAGATCCAGTTCGGGAATTGGCCGGTAAAGGATACCAACGCACCAGTTCCACGAGTTTCCGAAGTTCTTGGGATCGGTGAAGCCGGAAAGACCCGCGATCTTGTCGTCCAGGGCCGAGACCTGCATCTGGTTCGTCTGGTAGTGCCAGTACGAAACATCGGCGGCGATCTCGAAGTTCGGGACGATGGCCCAGTTGATGCCGGCGCGGATCGACAACGGAATGATCATGCTGGTCGTCTGCTTAGTCTTGCCAACCAGGGAACCGTCCTTGGCCCAGGTCGCCTTCACGTCGCCGCGAAGCTCCAGTTCCGAACCGCTGGAAAACACCAGACCGATGCTGAGGCTCTTAACCGGCTTGACCAGGATGCCCACGTCGAACGCCCACGTGACGTTGTCGCCCTGGATATCCAGGATGATGTCGGAATTCATGTTCTCTTCGAGACTGTTAAACCTGGCGTCGTACTTCGGGTCGTTCTGAACGTCGGAGGCGGACGGGAGCATCGTCGTGTTCAGGTACCTCTGAGCCATCAGGTACGTGTACAGCAGGCTGAGGCTGGCGCCGACCGTGATGTGGTCATTGAAATCGTAAGCAGCCGCGACAGTAGCACGGCCCGACACGAACAGCGCCTGGGTGGCGTGGTAGCGTGTCGCTTCCTCGACCGGGAGACTGGCGCCGTAGGCGTTCGGCGCATAGATGGCGAAGGCCAGCCGGAACCGCTCGGTCCCCAGATCCGACGACACACCGATGAACGGAATAGCGCCATAGCTGAGGTTGGGGGTGATCTCGTGATCGTATGGCCGCAGATCGCCCTTGCTGTCATACAGCTTCAAACCCAGGTCCAGGACGAAGTTCGACAGCGAGAAATAAAGCTGGGTTCCCGACTGCAGCGTGAGTCCCGCCGGATTATGGAATACCGCGGTAAGGTCATCGGGCTTGCCGACAACCGCGAACATACCCATGCGCCGGCCGCCAAAGTCGAGGTTCGAGTAACCCCCGGCGAGGGCGGTGCCCGGGACGGCCATCGATAAGGCCATCAGCAACGCGAAAAGCAACTTGCCGAATCTTTTGAAAAACATGTTCATCTACCTGGCCCCCTGCCGGATAAACCGTTCACGCGAACGAGCCTCCGTCGCTGCTGACGGACGGCCCGACACTCTAGAAAGGATGGTAGGCGTCCAGATAGATGCCCACCGGCGATCCCGCGTCCCTGGCCTCGCTGGCCCACGCAAGATCCGCACGTATCATCACCGTCTCGTTGAACTGTATGCGGAGTCCGCCACCGGCGGCCACCTTCAGCCCAAGCCCGGTTCCGTCAAGCGCGGTGTTTCCCGAGTAGTCGGCCCAGACGCGGCCGACATTGCAGAACATCGCCATGCCGATCTTGAAGTTCTGCTTCAGAACCGAGAAGGACCAGAGCACGGATCGCAGCTCGAGGTTCGCCCCGACCTTGACTTTGCCATGATAGCGCCCCTCGGGAATACCGGAAAGCCCCATCCTGCCACCAATGAATTCGATTGGATCGAAGGCGCCGCCCCTGGCCATCTCGTAGAACGGCACGTTCCCGAACATCATGTCGAGCATCCATCGCGATGCGAACACGAGGTGTTCACCAAGTAAGGGCACAAAGAAACGTGCGTCCAGGCTGTACGCGCCAAAATGCAGGTTGTTGCCGAGACCTGGCTGAAAGCGCAGGGCGGTCTCGATGTACATACCCTTCATCGGGTTGTATTCGTGGTCACGCGTGTCGTAGATGACGCCGGCCGCGAACTGAAGACCGAAGTGAGGGTCCGTGCCGAGAATAGTCGGCAGATCCTGTTCCAGTTTGGAGCCCGGGTTGGCCGTGACGTTCATCCACATGAATCGCAGGCCGAACGCCAGTTCCAGATGATCCTTCAGCTTGTACCTGATGAACACGCGCAGTTTGGGTTCCTGCCTGACGTACTGGTACATGCCGGTGTTCGGTTCGACGACCTCGCCGGCTTCGCGATCCCAGTATGAACGGACGGCTCGCGCCGCGTTGCCGATCCCGAAGTAACCGGAGTTATTCACCTGGTCGTAATGAAGGCCAATCAACAACCTGAGCTTGCCACCGGCCAGCCCCGGAAAATCGAGCTTCACGAAATCCATGTGCACGGGGATGTCGACCCCACCTTCCGGATCCGGCTTGAACGACAGCGACACCTGTGTGTGCGTCCTGAAGCGGTAAGGGGAGTAGCCGTCCTTGAACTTGGCCAGCATGAGCTGCGCGCCGACCAGGATTCCCATGTCGGTGTTGCCGCCGATGACCGGGAAAGGCAGCCATTCGATCCTGTTGGGATCCTGGGAAGCCGGTTGCTCGGGGTCGGCAGTCTTTGACGCATCGCCGTCGGGTTCGACGGTCTGGGCAGCATCGCCGGCCGGCTCGACGGTTTCAACTCCCGCACTGGCAGCCGCCGAATCGGGTTCCTCCGCGAAAGCGGCGACAGGATCCACCACGATCGCGATTATGAAAAGTGCCGCAAGGGATATGGTTGCCAAGCGCTGCATGCGGCAAGCCTATTTGGGAAATGAATTGCGTCAAGCAAAAAAACATCCTTGCGACACAAATATTCAGGATTCGATCATCGGCAATTAATGATAAAAGTTAATGGCAGCGTTTCCGTCGACTACCGGCCGCAGGGACGGCTGGACGGCGATCCGGCTTGCGCGTTGCGTCAACATCCTGGAGAACGACCCTATGGACATCATCACCGCGGTAAAGGGACTCGCCAATCTGGGCATCAAGATTCTGGCAGGTTCCATGCAGTACACTGTTCAGCGCGGCAGGCTCGAAAAGAAGTTCGCCACGCCGCCGGACGGCAGGGTCACGCCTGTCGGACAGCTTGAGTCCTGGGAACGAACGGACTCCGGGGCGACGTTTCGCTTTGCCGGCGCCGAGCTTGAGGTGGTTTTCGTACTGCCAGGGATTCCCAGGTTGACCTGGACCCCCGGGGTCCTGCCGGGAAACTGCGTCGTCACCAGAACCTCATTCAACCCGGCCCAGGTCGCCGTTGAAGAAACCGATTCCGGGATCACCCTGGAAAACAACGGACTGAAACTGACGATTGGCAGGGACGGATCGGTGACTGCAACCGACTCGGACGGCAACACGATTCGACGTGACGAACCTCCCGTGATGACCGGGGCCGGCTGGACATCCCGGGCAACGATGAATGACGACGAGTCGTTCTTCGGAATGGGCATGAAGGCATCGCCCTTCTCGGTGCGCGGATGCGAGTTCTCCCTGTGGAACATGGAACCGCGTGGCGCATACGCGGCCGGTGACGACCCGCTTTACATCTCATCGCCGGCGTACCTCTGCGTGTCCCCGCGAGGTTCGTACCTGGCCTTCTTCGACAACACCTTCAAGAGCACCTTTTCTTTCAAGGAACGGCTCGAGTCCCGGTTCGAGGGTGGCGCGCTCAGGTACTATCTGTTCGCCGGCACCCCGGAAGACAACGTCGCCAGGTTCTACGGCCTTATCGGCCACGCGGCCATGCCGCCCCGCTGGGCCCTCGGATACCACCAGTGTCGCTGGAGCTACATGAACGAGGCCGAGGTCCGTGAGATCGCGGATGGTTTCGCCAGCCGCGACCTGCCCCTTTCGGCCATCCACCTCGACATCCATTACATGGACGGATACCGCGTATTCACGGTGGACCCCGCCCGTTTCCCGGATCTGAAGAAGCTCAGCGAAGACATGCTGGCCTCCGGGATCAGGCTGGTCACCATCCTCGATCCGGGAGTAAAGGCCGACCCGGAATACTTCCTGTTCAAGGAAGGCTGCGACGGAAATCTGTTCATGAAGCTTCCGGATGGCGAACAGGTCCGCGGAGTGGTCTGGCCCGGCTGGTGCGCCTTCCCGGACTTCTCGGACCCGGCGGCGCGCGACTGGTGGGCGCAGCAATACAAGATCCTGATCGACAAGGGTATCTCCGGGTTCTGGCACGACATGAACGAGCCTGCGGCGTTCGCGGCCTGGGGCGGTTCGACGCTGCCTTCCGTCGCGGTCCAGAAGCTGGAAGGACGCGGCGGCACGCACCTGGAGGCGCACAACCTTTACGCGATGCAGGAGGCCATGGCGGGATTCGAAGGCCAGCGCCGCTTCAAGCCGGAACGCCGCCCGTGGATCCTGTCACGCTCGGGCTGGCCGGGACTGGCACGTTACGCGTGGCACTGGACCGGCGACAGCGAAAGCAACTGGTGGAGTCTGCAGCAGACCGTTCGAATCGTGCTGAACCTGTCGGTTTCCGGCGTGCCGTATTCGGGCGCCGATATCGGCGGTTTCGGAGGAAAGCCGGACAAGGAACTCTATCTGCGCTGGTTCGAGGCCTCGGCCATGCTGCCGTTCTTCCGGGTCCACTCGGCCTACTTCACGCCAAGGCGTGAACCGTGGTGCTACGACGAAGAGACGCTGAACATCACCAGGACTCACCTGAAGAGGCGTTACTCGCTTCTGTCGTACTGGTACACCCTCGCGGCCGCTGCCGCCCGAACCGGCAGAACCCTGGTCAGACCGATGTACATGGAGGACGCCCGGATGGTGGACGTGGACGACCAGTTCATGGTCGGCCATGCCCTGATGTCGGCCCCAATCCTTCAGAAGGGCAGTGGGGAACGGCAGGTCAGGCT
>JAGOFO010000278.1 GCA_017997155.1 Myxococcota bacterium | reverse complement strand
CCGGATGACGGCCCGGAATAGACTACCTTGTATGCGGCGTCAACAAAAAACTATGCGGCCGGCGGGTCCGAAACTGTCACCGGCTGACAAGGATCCGTGCCAGGACGGCCGCGCCGGCCTTGTCCATGGGCTGATTATCGTTTCCGCATCGCGCGGACAGACAGCATGCGGGACAACCCGTCTCGCAGGGGCACCGTTCAAGGATGTCCAGAGCGGTCGATGCCAGTCCGGACAGGTCGTGAAAGGCACGCGACGAGATCCCCATCCCGCCCTCGAAGGCATCATAGATGAACAACGCCGGAGCCCCGGAATGAGGGGCCATCATCGTTGAAAACCCGGCCAGGTCGTCAGGGTCGCACGAGAGGGCGAGCGGCGCGATTCCAACCATGGTGTGCTCAAGCGCGTGAATGGCTCCGAGCATGTCGGTAACGCCGGCCGGTCGATCGGTGCCGAAGTCGATCCAGAAGCCGGTCGTGGCCAGGACCTGGCTGGGAAGATCAAGCGGAGCCGAGCCGATCACGCGGTCGTAACGCTTCATCAGGTAGTGCGTGATCTGGTGCGTGATCTTCAGAGTGCCCAGGCCTGCCGAAAAGGGGTCCGACGGCGTGCGGGCATCGTTCATTTCCATGCCGTCCAGGCGCCCGGTGACCTCGACCTGCCTCTCCTGATGGGACAACGTGTAGTAGTCGACGTCCTTTCTGACAGCGGTGGCCCTCAACCCGTCCAGATCAAGCTCGGTGACGACCCAGGTTTTTGCCTGATGCATGTAGACCGCGCCGGTGAATGCGTCACGCAGCGCCCTGGAGAAATCAAGCGTTTCAATCAGTTCGCCGGTCGCCCCGTCAATCAGGGCAACCGTGCGGTCGCCTATGCCGTCAAGACGGACCGCCTCCTGCGGCCTGACGGAGCCACCGTAGATGAAGCCCCGCGCGGTTTCGTGCAGAAGCCCTCCAGCCGCCAGCCCCTTCGCGACTCCGTACGGGTGACCGTCTGACTCGTCAAGCTTCAACGGCAGTTCGGACGCCGCGCACAACATGTGTCCCGCCAGGATGTGTTCGTTCTCAAGGTCGATCGTCGCCCTCTCCCAGCCTCGTTGAAGCAGGATCTCCGGATGGGCCAGCAGATACCTGTCCACGATATCCTCGAAGGCGACGAACACGGAAAGGCTGGCCTCTCCACGTCTGCCGGCGCGACCGGCCTGCTGCCAGAATCCACTGATGGAACCGGGATACCCCGAGACGACAACGGCGTCCAGATCGCCGATGTCGATGCCCAGTTCCAGCGCATTGGTGCTGACAACACCTTTGATGGAGCCGTCACGGAATTCGCGCTCAAGGCGGCGCCTCTCTTCCGGCAGGTATCCTGCCCGGTACGGCGCGACCGGCATCCCGGACTCGCCCGCCAGATTCGCTATCAGTTCGGCGGTCCGGCGGGATCTGGTGAAACACAGGCTCTTGACCCCGCGTTTCACGAGCAGCGAAAAGACATCCCTGGTACTGGTGTGGCCCGACCCGCCACCGGCGACACCGTCGAAAAAGACCAGTGTTCTTCCGCCGGATTCGGAACCATCCATCTCAACTACATCACACGCGCATCCGGTCAAGGCCGACGCGTGTTCACCAGGGTTGGCAATCGACGCGGACGCCAGGAGAAAACGCGGGGACGATCCGTACGCCGCCGCCACCCGGGTCAGGCGCCTGAGAACCTGCGCCACGTTTGACCCGAAAACTCCGGTGTAGCGGTGGGCCTCGTCGATCACGACGTACTTCAGGTTCGCGAAAAAACGTCGCCACATGTGGTGATATGGAAGGATCTCGTGGATTTCATACGGATTTGACAGAACAACCCGGGACAGCTGCCTGATCCTGGGGCGACGGATCCTGGGCGTGTCGCCGTCGTACACCGCCGCATCGATCTGCACCCCCGAAGACTCCTCGACAAAACGGAACACGTCGAGCTGATCGTTGGTTAGCGCCTTCAGCGGGTACAGAAACAGCGCGCACGCGTCCGGATCCTGCGCCATCTCCTGAAGGACCGGCAGCGTGAATCCGAGCGTCTTGCCCGACGCCGTCGCCGTGGACATGATGACGCTGGCCCCGGACATCGCTTTTTCAAGCGTCAGCGCCTGATGCGAATAAAGCCGATTGATCCCGGCATGTTCCAGATACTCGACAACCTCGGGAGCGAGCCCGGAAGGAAGATCGCCGTACGATGCGTGGCGGGGCGGCAGTATCTCGACCTTCGAGATGTTGCCTTCGTACCAGCCGGCCGACATGATCGCTTCGACCAGCGCCTCTATGCCGCCCTGGTTCATCCTTCCTCCACGACGTCGGGCGGGGTCGCCGACGCGCATCCCTGCAACAGCAATCTGACCTGTTCCGCGTACAGTCTGACCGTCTGCTCCATGTCGAGGGAGTTGTGGATGGCAATGGCCGCCACGAGGCCGGCGTTGCGGGCCGGGTCTTTCAGGTACATTTCGTAGAACCATGGCACGAGCGACCCTGGAATATCGTGTTCACGCCGCATGCCGAGAATCTCGGCGGCCAGCGTCGACAACCGGCAGTTCGTGGCCGTGTCCCGCCAGAGCCTTCTGGAGTATCCGAGCAGATCCAGATGCAACGGGTCGGACCTGACCGGGGTACCGTAAAACGCGGCCCTCTGGCAGATATACGGAAAATCGAACGACCGGCCGTTGAACGACACCAGCACGGGGTGGTCCGCGATGGCAGAAGCAGTCTGGGCGATCAAATCCGCCTCGGCGTCCGGGTCCGTGGCGACAAGAACCCTGACCTGAACCTTGCCGCCC
>JAGOFO010000057.1 GCA_017997155.1 Myxococcota bacterium | reverse complement strand
ACGCGACCGTCAGCAGCGACAGGGGGCGGTAATTCGCTACATGGCTGTATTCTGGAACGTCTCCCCATCCGGTCGAAGTGAAGATGCCTGAAGCGTCGACCTTTCCGCCGGCCAGCAGCGGGTTTGTAACGACCGTCATCTGGTCGTCAAGAAGGAATGGAAAGTTTAGTGTATCAATCCACGGAAGGACTGCGCACGCGAACACAATCAGGAAAGGCAGCGATTTTGCGGCCAGGCTTTTCATGCGGCGATTATGGCAGGAAGGAAGAAAAAGCAGGAGTGGCAATGCGATGTCGACAAAAGGTTCCGTATGTGAAATATGCTGGCTTGACACCACCCCGGTCGCTTCGGATAATCCATGGGAACTAATTCCGAACTTCGGCGACATTTATTGTGACCGGGGCATCACGAAATACTTTGAGGTGCTTATGAGCAGGTTCTTCCATGGCGGCTTCGTTGCGGTGTTGTCTCTTGCGGCGATTCTGCTGACCGCTCCGGGGTGCAATGACGGTGGTGGCGTCGAGACGTTCTCGAAGATCGAGATCAACCCGTCCTCCACGGACGTGACTGTCTCGCTCGATTCGGATTACGTCATCACCATCATCAATGCCGGTGAAGGCGAGAACCTGACCGTCAGCGACATCGTTCTGAACTACACGCCTACCTCCGCGGACGAGACCGACGCTGGACCGGCGTTCCAGTTGATCAAGAATGACCAGCTTCCGAAGGTCATCGGTCCGACCGCTGGTCAGTTCGAGGAAGATATCGTGCGGTTCACGGTCCGCTACAGGGCCGCGAACGACGGTCTTGATCGGTCGGCCAGCGTGACCATCGTCAACGACAACACTGATCCGACCTATCAGAATCTGACGATCAACTTCTCGGGCCGCAGGTGCCGCCCGATTCTTGACGTCGATGACAAATACGAGTTCGGCATGGTCCGCGTCGGCGAAGTGGGCAACGAGGATGTCTCTCTCGTGAACATCGGTTCGTGCGCGCTCGTGGTCGACTGGATCAGGGTCGAGGAGGACGCCGAGAAGCAGCCCCAGACCTTCAAGGTGTCCGTGCAGGGCCAGGAATTCCCCGGCGTCAGCGATTACACGCAGTACAACCTCGAAACGCCGGTCACGATCGAGCCGGGAAGCGGCGTGATGTGGCCGGCGACCTTCACGCCGGTCAACAGCGACACTGCCCAGGCGCAGTTGATTATACACACGAACAACACCGAGGTGCCGGATGGCCTCTACTCGGTGACCCTGATAGGCAACTCGACCGGCCCGAAGCTGGAAGTCATTCCGAATCCCGTGGATTTCGGCGGGAAGCTGATCAGCAAGGCAGCCGGCATGGCTGTCTCGCTGAAGTCGACCGGCACCGAGGATCTGGAATTGACCAGCATCTCGCTGGATCCGACGACCAGTCCGGACTTCTCGCTGGATATTTCGGCGTTGGACCCGCAGCCCTCAGTCGAGACGCCACTGGTCATTAAACCAAACAAGTCGGTCGACGTTATCGTGAAGTTCACACCGAATGAAGAGAATCCCCGCGACGTGGACAACAAGCCGATCCCGGACACCGGGGCGATATTGATCGCGAACAACGGCATCGAGGCGGTTGTCAACGTGCCGTTGTCGGGATACGGCGTCACCGTCGACTGCCCGAAGCCCGTCATCATCATCGAGCAGGGCGAGCAGGTGAAACCGCAGACCGTCCTGAATATTCACGGTGAGCAGAGCACCAGCGGCTCGGCCGGCGGCTCGATTATTTCCTACTCGTGGACCGTCGACCAGCCCGAGGAAAACAAGTTCATCCTGTTGCCGACCGCTTCGTCGCCAACCGTCACCCACGAGGTGAACATCGGCGGCGAGTACGTTTACTGCCTGGATGTCTGCGATTCACAGTACTGTTCCAGTGACCCGAAATGTGGCGGAGCCGTCTGCAAGACCGTCAACGTCATCCCGGACAAGGCGATTCACTGTGAGTTGACCTGGAACACACCGGCCGACGACGATCAGTTCAACGAGGGCGAGGACGAGGGCGCGGACATGGATCTGCACTTCGCCCACCCGTTCGCCGCGATGACCGATATCGACGGTGACGGCAAGCCAGACCCGTGGTTCCATGTCCCTTACGACGCCTTCTGGTTCCAGAAGAATCCGCAGTGGGAGACCCCGAACCCTGACGGCAAGGACAACCCCTCGCTGGACCGCGACGACACCGACGGCGCCGGCCCCGAGAACATCAACCTGGACTCCCCGGTCGCCGGCCGCGTCTACCGCATCGGCGTCCATTACTGGGATGACCATGGCTATGGCGCCAGCTACCCGAGGCTGAAGTGCTACATCTGGGGACAGCCGGTGTTCGATTTCGACATGAACGTCACCGGTCAGGCGATGTACAAGTGCGACATGTGGAACGCCGTCGAGATCGCGTGGCCCCAGCAGACGGTCACGCTGCTGCGCAATACTGATAATTCCCTCAAGATCACCAAGGGATACGAGGAGCCTTCCTTCTCCGAGATCGGCGGTGGCGGTTGTTCCGTCGAGTAGTCGCGCCCGGCAAAATCTCACCTCATTAGTTGTTTCAATTTGCATCGGAATCAATAGAATAAGACCGCGGCAGTCTTTGAGGTTTTCCGATGAACCGGTTTTTGCCCGTTGTTTCAAAGTTTTCCATGGCCATCCTTGTCTTTGGCGCCGTGTTCTTTTCGGCATGCGGCGATGACGAAAACTTTGGCGAGAATCTGAATCTTGATTACAGCCCTGGCACGATCAACTTCGGCTCGGTGCCGGTCGGCGGCCAGAAGACCATCACGGTAACGCTGACGCACATCGGTGATTCCGGAAAGGTCATCATCGATTCGGTGACGACACAGGGATTGAACAGCGACTACCAGGCTCAGATGCCCACCGTGGCGGTGCTCGAACCGGGCGACTCGACGACGGTCGACGTGACCTATGTACCGACGGACAGCAACACCGATTCGGGCTACCTGGTCATTGGACACAACATCGCCACTCTTGAATACAAGACGCTTATCGCGGTCACATCGGCCGGACAGACGGCGGCGATCATCACCGAGCCGTCTCCGATCGACTTCGGCGACGTTCCGGTCGGCGAGAGCGCGACCATGGACGTGGTCGTGAAAAACATCGGCACCGCGTCGTTCCTGATCGAGCAGATTTACATGGATCCCGAAGGCCCGGCTTCCTTCAACACCATCGCAATCGTTCCGCCGGAAGGCGAGACCCTTCCGGTCGAGTTGGGACCGAACGAGACCATCGGCCTGACGATTCAGTTCAATCCGCTGGAAGGCAAGCCCGAGGAGTCCCTGCTGTATGTAACCGGCGAGGGCAATACCTGGAGTTTCGAGGTTTTCGGCACCGGGCTCGGTCCGAAGATTGATGTGAACCCGGCGCAGCTCGAGATGGGCGGGGTCAACATTGGCGCCAGCGGCCGCGCGCTTTGCGTGGTCACGAACGTCGGGAACGACACCCTGCGGATATCGAACACCACAATAGCTCCGGGAAGCGACGAGGGCCTTTCGGTCGAGGGCGACCTGGACTACAACCTGGCTCCCGGCGCGTCGCGGGACGTGTATGTGAACTGGGCCGTCACCGAGGCGAAGAAGTCTTCGGGGAGCGCGATCGGCTGGCTTTCCATCACCAGCAACGATGCCGCCAGCCCCACTGTCGTGCCGATATACGGCCGCATCAACACACCGATCCTGACGGTCGTGCCCGATCCTTTGGTCGACATGGGATACGGCGCCCAGGGAGTCACGGTATACAGGTCTGTCACCGTCAGGAACGACGGGTCGGCCAACCTGGTGATATCGGGCGAACCGACGCTGTTTGACATTTCCGAGCAGAAGTATGGCGCCGAGTTCCGGGTTGACGTGATTGGCGCGACCATGTCCGGCGGCAATTACACGCTGCCGGCCGGCACCGGCATGGAGGTTCGCCTTTCCTTCACGAACAAGGGACCCGCGACGGGCAGCCTTACCGCCAAACTGAAGATCATTTCCAACGACAAGTCGGTTCCGAACACGGAAAAGGTGCTGAACATCACCGTCAAGCGCGCCGGGACTGCCACATGCATCCCGGTCATCGAGCCGAATCTTTACAACTTCGGCATGGTTCCGATGGGATTCACGAAGGAGCTTCCGGTCAGGGTCGTGAACAAGGGAATGGGCTACTGTTCCTACAAGGGCGCCCAGGTTCAGGATTGCAGCGGCGGATTCGGCGGGATGACCGGAGCATGCTCCGAGCCGTTCACGACGACCAGATCCAGCAAGTTCCTGGTGGTTTCTCAGCCGCCGGTCGTGAAGGACGGAATGGCGCCCGCGGGAGGAACCCTTTCGCTCAGGATCAAGTTCGCGCCGCCACAGACTGGTTCGATCTTTGGCGACATGACCGAGTACTCGGCCCTGCTTGGCTTGATGTTCCGGGACACCCAGCTTGGAAAGGACCTGGTTATCCCGGAGTCCGGAACTTCCGGATGGGCGGCCAACCTGAAGGGATCCAGCGGCGTGGCGAACCTGGCCGTTCTGCCGTCCGACATCAAGTTCGGGCTGGTCACGCTGGGCTGCGCGTCGAAAACCTACCAGGTCTGCGCCTACAACACCGGATCGGCGCCGCTGCAGGTCACCAAGGTCAACCTTGATGGATGCACCCCGGAATTCCGGCTCAAGAACGTGCCGGGTCTTCCCAGGGCGATTTCGACCGGTTCGCCGCTGTGCTTCGACGTGCTGTTCGTGCCGCAGGACACAACCGAGGATTCCTGCATCCTGAAGGTCGAGAGCAACGAGAAGAGCGTCCCCGAGCTGTTTGTCGGACTCAGCGGCCAGGGCACGATATACAGCGACCAGACCGACACGTTCACGCAGCTTTCGGGTCAGGAGGTCGACATCCTGTTCGTGATCGACGATTCCGGTTCAATGTGCGGAGAACAGGACACCCTGATCGCGAACTTCGAGCAGTTCATCCAGCATGCCGATGTCTGGGACAACGACTACCACATCGGCGTCGTGTCGACCGGCCTCAGTTATGACCACCTGATCGGCAAGCTGAATTTCGGCAACATCAGGACCACGCCGCGCTACATCACGCCAGGTCCGAACGCGAAGAGCCAGTTCGCTGATCTGGCGAACCTCGGATGCGACGGCGACAACAGCGAAGGCGCCCTGCAGAACGCGCAGGGAGCGCTGTCCGCTCCGTTGATCACCGACACCGGCGTGTCGTGCAGCAACGATGACTCATGCAAGAGCGACCCGAACATCTGCGCTGATTCGGCGTCGTGCCCGTTCCTCTGCCTGGACAGCACCTGCGGCGGTTTCAACAAGGGCTTCCTGCGTCCCGACGCACAGCTCGAGATCATCGCCATGTCCGACGAGGAAGACCAGAGCAGCGGCGACCTCGGGTTCTACATCGACTTCCTCAGGTCTCTGAAGGGTTTCTACAATCAGAACATGATGCACTTCAACGCGATCGTCGGCGTTGACGACGGCACGTTGACGGACGAGGCGGGCAATCCCTATCCGGGCTGCCTGGGCACGGAAGGCTCCGGAGCTGCCGAGGGCAAACGCTACATCGAGACGGTTCATGCCACGAACGGCAAGCTCGGATCGATCTGCGACCCGAACTACAAGGACATCCTGAACCAGATCGGTTCCGTGGCCTTTGGTCTGAAACAGCAGTTCTTCCTTTCGCGAATCGCGGATCCGAACTCGATAACGGTCAAGGTTCGCGAAATCGATGTCACGGAAGGCTGGGAATACGATGCGCCGTCGAACTCGATCGTGTTCGACCCGGAAAGCCCGAACATGCCTCAGGAAGGCGATAAGATAGTGGTGCACTACGAGACGTTGTGCTTTGAACCCTGATTCGGGCGAGGCGCCTGAACTGGTAAGGAGTGTTAAATGAACAGTGGCAGGATGTTTGCGGTGCTCGCCGCGGCGCTGGTGATCTCTTCGGTCGCGGGCGGCTGCAAGAGCGGTTCGGTTGGGACGGCCCCCGACTTCTACGTGACCCCGACAGGGGCGGTCAACGGCACCAACGATCGCGTGCTCGAGGGCGGCGTCGTCGAGTTCACCGAGGGCGGTGGCAAGATCACGATGGTGTTCGGCAACGTTGGTGACGCGGATCTGCTGATCACCGATATCCAGATCGTGTCGAAGAACGCTGACATGGTGGTGTCCCCGGAACCAGCGGATATCACGTTCCCGGTCACTGTAGTCGCAAATGACTACAAGCAGACGCACCCCACGGTTCTGAAGATCGACGTGCATTACCAGCCGGACGCGGACCGCGATCTTTCGGCCACGGTAATCCGGGTGTTCACGAATGACATGAACCTGGACAACAGCGTGGAAGCCGGTGTGTTCGAGTTCAGTCTGGCCCCCCGCGAACGCACTGCCGAGATCAAGGTCACGCCGAACAACTACATCTTCATCGGCGCCACATCCTCGTCTCCGGATTCGGCGGTGTTTTCGATCGAAAACGTCGGCAACGCGCCGCTGGCCCTGTCCGAGATCAGGATCGCTCCGACATCCGCCGCGATGACGATCGTCAGCTCGACCGTGTACGGTGAACCGGTGGCGATTCACGACAATTTCATGATCGATCCGACGAACGCCGGCACCGAGAACGGCCCGGTCGACGTGACGATCCAGTACCGTCCGGTCACGCCCCCGGATATCACCAATCTCGAGGTTCTGTGGGGATCCGAGATCGACACCGGAGTGGAGTGCAGCGGCACGCCTGTCTGCCAGGATTCCAGCGTTCTCTGCCCGGACAAGACGAAACCCTGTCCGTACTCCTGTTTCAACGGCAAGTGCGGCTGCCTGCGGTCCCAGGATTGCTGGAACTACTACTGTGACGGCTCGGCCGACTGTCAGTACCGCTGTCTGACCGGAGTCTGCCGCGTTCCCGAGTCGACGCTCGTTCCGCTGCGTGGCGAGGCGGAAGCCGGATCTCTGGCGATCACCTATGGCGACCAGGCCGACGGATGCGTCAACTTTACGGAAATCACGATCCCCGGCAATTCGTGCACGAAGACGCTGAGCCTCGAGAACGCCGGTCCGGGCGCGGTCATCCTGAGCCGTCCGACGATCTCCGTTTCCGGCGACGAAAACCCCTACACGGTGAAGTGGTACAAGCTTGGCGCCAGCCAGGAAGGCGCCTGCGGTGATGTCACCGGACAGGAGATCACCGAGCCGAGGTTCACGCTGACCCCCGAGAACTCGCCGATCACGGTCGCGGTCACCTACACCGCTCCGTCTATCAACGGTGTGGGCGGCGACCTGATCGTCCCGTTCAGCAGCCCGTATGACGGACAGCAGATCGTCAGGCTGTGCGGCGGCGTGCGCAAGGGCGAACTGGCCATCGCGCCGGCCCCCGAGAAGGTCCGGATGACGCTCTACGCGGCGCCCGGATCGACCGCGGAAAAGACCGTCGTCGTGATGAACAAGGGTAACCTGGCCCTGGACGTCACCGCGATCGAAGTCGAGCCGGCCAACGTGGAAGACCCCGAGGCGTTCTCGATCCTTGAGGAAGTGGCTTCCGGTTACACGCTCGCCGAGGGCGAGGCGCGCCATTTCACGGTCAGCTTCACCGGCGACCACGATGGCGGCACCACCGTCAATGGATTCATCAACGTCACGTACATGGATCAGCTCTCCGCCAAAGAGGAGACGGTCAAGATCAACGTGGCCGGATTCAACAGTTTTGATGGCGTCACTCTTCCGACCGCGGACGCTGGCGACGCGGCCAGTTACGTCGGACTGAAGGTCGGCGATCTGGTGGTTCTCGACGGCAGCGCCAGCGTCGAGGGAACGTACGACATCCCCGCGAATTCCGGTTATCTCTGGTTCGTTTCCGAGAAGCCGGCGGCCAGCCGCGTGTTCCTGAATCAGCCCGGCGGTCCGGCGCAGGTCACATTCATCGCGGACGTGGCGGGCGAGTACCAGTTCCGGCTGATCGTGTTCTCGGTCGATCCCGAGAGCTCCCAGGCGTACTTCAGCGCCGAGGATACCATCGACCTGACCATCCACGAGTGACACCGACGCCTCGCGCATACCCGCGCGCATAGTAAAATCTAACTGAATCCAGTCTTCGCGCGTTCCGTTTCCCTTGCCGGAAAAGGTTCAATCTGATAAACGTAGGCGGACGGTAATTTTCCCAGCTCCAGGTACATTAGGAGTCAGTGATGAAAGTACAGGATTTCATGGCGGAACTTGAAAGGGACCCGGAAGATGGCACCGCCTTTGAACTGGCGGTCGAAGAGGCGCAGGCCGAAGGTGGCATCGAGGGGCTCGAGCTTTTCCTCGGCGAGGTGCTGGAATCGCTCTCGAATGCCGAGATGGCCGAAGCCTTCCTGAAGAAGCTTGATGTGCAGTTCAGGAAGGAGCGGACCTCGGACGCCGGCCGCATCTATGCCTGGACGGCCGCCCTTGTAGCCTGGAAGATCCTTGACGACGTGGTCCGCGCGGAGTTCTTCATGCGCGCGGTGGGCGACGAGAACCTTCCCGATGCCTCCACCTGGCTTGAGTTTTACCGTGTCTTTTATGCAAAGCGTGGAAACTGGCTGCGGCTCGAGCAGTTCATGGCCGAGAACGGACCGAAGAACGGTCTGGTAGAGATCGAGGCCAGGCGGATGCTCGCCCGCACCGCCGGGGAATACAAAAACCCGTCAAAGGAACTTTCGTACTGGCAGGATGTCGCGAAGTCCGACGAGTCGGATCCCGAGGCCTCCGAGAACCTTGAAAGACTCTATGTCGAACTCCAGCGGTGGCCGCAGCTCGCCGAACTGTACCGCGCGCGCCTGGCCACTGTCCCGGAAGATGCCGTCGAACAGAAGGTCGCCCTGATCAAGCAGATGATCGAGATCTATGGCGACAGGATGCATGCCGAACCCAAGGTGCTGGCCTCCTGGCAGCAGATTCTTGACGTCGATCCCACCAACGAGGAAGCGATCGACTCCCTGATGACCCGTTTCGAGCAGGGTGGCCGCTGGCCCGACTACCTGAAGATCCTTGAGCACAAGATCGCGCAGGAACGCCGCCTGGAAGACCGCATCCACCTGATGGAGAAGAAGGCCGACCTGCTTGAAAACCGTTTCGCGAAGCCGGTCGACGCCCTGAAGACCTGGGAATCCATCCTTGAGATGGCGCCCGAGCGCGGCGACGTTATCGAGAAGCTGAAGGATCTGTACTTGAAGCGGAATGACTTCGAGAACCTGATCCGAATCCGTCGCGCCGAGGCCGATAACCTTTACGACCTTAAGGAGAAGGCGGCGGCCTATGCGGAACTGGCGGTTCTGGCGACCGATCGCCTGCGCAAGTTCCCGGTGGCGGTAGAACTGTGGGAACTGGTGCTGGGACTTGATCCGACGCACGGCGAGGCACTCAAGAGCCTCGAGATGCTGTACGAACGCACCAAGGAAATGGATAAGCTGGCCCAGACACTGCACCGCAGGTTCGAACTGACCAGCGACAAGTTCGAGCAGGTTCAGATTCTGGAACGACTGGCCCAGTTGTACGGCTCCAAGCTTGAGAATCCCGAGGGCGCCATGGATACCTGGCGCATGATCCTCGACGTGGATCCGAATCACGACCGCGCCAAGCGCGAACTGCGCACCAGCTACCTCCAGAAGCGCAAGTGGGAAGAACTGGAATGGTTCATGAGGACGTACGGGACGGTCGACGAACTGGCCCGCACCCTTGAAGGCCAGTTGAATTCGATCCCGGGGTCCGATGAAAAGCGCGACGTGCTGTTCAAGCTGGCCTCGATATGGCGCGACGAGATGGGGCAGGGCGCCAGGGCGGTCAAGAACCTTGAATCCGTGCTGGGTCTGTTCCCGGCCGATGCCCGCGCCGCGAACGAGTTGATCCATCTGTACCGCGGACTTGGCGAGTGGCGGAAGCTGCCGAAGGTGTACGACATCGCCATCGCGGGCGCCCAGACCGTGAGTGATCGCCAGCGGCTGCGTGTTGAGGCCGCGGTCGTCCAGGAAACGCAGTTGAAGGCACCCAGGGAGGCGTTCTTCCTGTACCTGTCGGCGTTCCAGGAAGACATGCTGAACGAGGATCTCCAGGCACAGCTTGAGAAGCTGGCTGGACCGTCGGATAACTGGGACGTCTATGTCCAGGTGCTGGAACAGGCCGTCGAGGTGATGTCCGAAACGGCGCGCAAGATCACGACCTGGCTGCGCATCGGTGAAATTTACAGTGAAAACCTGGGCGAGGACGAGGCCGGACAGGCCGCCTTCAACAAGGCGCTTGAGATGGACACCGGCAACCGCCAGGCCATCTACGCCCTCGAGGCGATCTACCGGAAGCTGCATCGCGACGAGGATCTGATCAGGATCCTGAAGCTGCGCCTGTCCCTGGTGGTCGAGCCCGATGAACGCAAGGCTGTCAGGTTCGAGATCGCCGAGGCGCTTTACGAGCGTCTGAACAAGATCGACGAGGCCATCGAGACGTTCAACGACATCCTGGCCGACGATCTGAACGAGTGGCGCGCATACGCGGAACTGTCCGAGATCCTTTTGAAGGAAAAACGGTTCGTCGAACTGCGCGAGTTGCTCAACAGGCACGTTGACGCCCTGTTCTCGATGCCCGAACTGGACGCCCCGGCGCTGGCGGACCTCTACTGCCGCATCGGTCTGCTGACCGCCGGCATCGACGGGTGCGGAGACTCGGCCGTCGACGCGTTCGCCACCGCCCTGAACTACGACCCGGCGCATGCCGAGTCGATCGACCAGCTCGAGAGCATGCTCGGCGTTGCGGACCTTCGTCCCAGACTGGTCGACCTGTTGAAGGGACCGTTCGAGGCCGCCGGACGTCACGTGGATCTGGCCGACCTGATCGAGATCGAACTCCAGATAAAGGGCGACAGCATCGACACGATCGATCTGCTGTGGAAGCTCGACAGTCTGTATTCGAACGGCGCGTCCGACCCGGTCAAGCAGTTCCGCACGCTTTCACGAATCATGCTGGTCACGCCGGACAATGTCCGCGCCTGGGACTCCATCGAGGAAGTAACCCGCGCGATTTCGTCATGGCGCAGCCTGGTGACGCTGTACGCACAGGCGCTTGAGGGAATCGAGCTGGTCGACGTCCGCGTCGCGCTCAGCCTCAGGCTTGCCCGCATCCTGTGGGAGGAACTCCAGAGCGTGGACGAGGCCCGCAAGGTCTTCCACGACGTCCTGGAGATGGACGACTCGAACGAGACCGCGCTGGACGCCCTCGAAACCATCTACGAGACGCAGGAAAACCATCCGGAGCTGCTGAAGGTTTACAGACGCCGCTTCGAGGTTTCCCCGTACGCCGGCGAAAAGATCGCCTACGCGTTCAAGATGGCGTCCGAATTGTCCGATCACCTCGAGAACCTGGACGGGGCCATCGAGGCGGTTCGCGCCGTGCTGGATATCGACCCGGATTACAGCGCCGCGTACAAGCAGCTCGACAACCTGTATGTCAGGTCCGAGAGATGGTTCGAACTGGCCGATGTCCTGGGCAGGCGCATCGAACTGGCCGAGGATGACCGCGATCGGACGTGGCTGCGTCTGCGGCTGGCCGAGACCCTGGAATCCAGGCTCGAGAACGTGGCGGGCGCGGTCGATGTCCATTCGATCATCCTGCAGGGCGAACCTACCAACGCCGAAGCGCTTGAGCAGCTCGAAAGACTGTTCGGCAACCCGGATGTCAAGGTTATGGTCGCCCCGATTCTGCTGCCCGCGTACCGCGCGAGCGGCGATCACGAAAAGCTGGTCGCGGTTTACGACGTGCTGGCCGAGGCGTCCGGCGACGTCGAGACCAGGCTGGATTACTACGCCACGATTCAGGGCATCTACGAAAACAACATCGTCAACCTGGACAAGGCCTTCGAGTACGCGTCCCGCGCATTCAGGACGGCTCCTGAACGGTCACGCCTGGTTGACGAGGTCCTCAGGGTCGGCTCGGCCCGCGGCGCGATCGGCGAGGCGGTGAACGTCCTGGCCGGCGTCGTGTACGACATCGACGACGAGGAACGCCGCCGCGAGACGCACCGCGTTATCGCGAAGGTCTGCCGTGACGCGGGCGTGGACCGCGAGATGGCCAAGACGCACTTCCTGGCGGTGCTCAAGCTGGATCCGACCGACCTTCCGGCCATCGACGACCTGATCTCGATGTACGGCGAGGACAATGAGGTCGAGAAGCTGGTCGCGCAGGTGATGACGAAGGCCGACCTGGTGTCGGACGGCTCCGAGCGCGCCGCGCTGCTGCTGTGGGGCGGCCGCCTGTACGCCGAGACTCTCGGCCGGGATACCGACGCGATCAACGCCTACAACGGCGTGCTTGAGGTCGACTTCCAGAACATGGAGGCGATCGTCTCCCTTGAAAGACTGTACGAGAAGGTCGAGAAGTGGGAGGAACTGGTCGATGTCCTGGGTCGCAAGTCCGACTACAGCGACGGAGATGTCCGCGTCAACGCGTTGAAGAAGAAGGGCCTTGTCCAGCACGAGCGGATGGAGAACACCGCCGACGCCATCGAGACCTTCCTGCAGGTTATGGCGATCAACCCGGGCGACGTGGATGGCCTGCGCACCCTGGATCGTCTGTACGGCGCCGCCGAGGACTGGTGGAACCTGTACTCGACACTCGAGACGCTGCACAACCTGGTCAGCGGCGAAGAGCGTCTGACCATTCACCTTCGGATGGGCAAGCTGCTTGAGCGTGAGATCGGCGATGCCACCAGGGCCGTCGACATCTTCCGCGACCTTCTGGGCGAGTTCCCGAACAACAACGAAGCGGTCGAGGCGTTGGAGTCGATGGTCCGGGCGGACCTGGCCGCGGATTCAGCGT
>JAGOFO010000277.1 GCA_017997155.1 Myxococcota bacterium | reverse complement strand
TCCAAGAAACGGGCGCGGTTTAGTCGTTGTGCCTTGCCGTGGTTGCGGTAACCCACTAAACACACAAAAAGGATGGCCACGTCGACAGCCTGTCAGATCTCGGATGGATGGCAGCGCGACATGGCCAGCCTTGCCCGCTCGTCCCGGTAGAATCTCTCGATGAAAGGCTCGTTCTGCTCGGTCCAGAGTTCGCCGGCGACGCGGTCCGCCGCCCGAATCAACGATCTTTCCATACTGCACAACTCTGGCGGCGGCGTGTCCGTGACTCGCCCTGTCATGTTGAACTTCACGCAGGAACCCCAGAAAGTGCAACGGTGAACGTGCGGGCAACGCGCACAATCGTCAGGCGTCGAGTGATGGCATGAAAGAAAGGCCGCCTGTTTTTGCGGGTCGATGCCCGTGAACACGTCCCCGATGAAGGGGCCGCTTCCATCGTCGGTGCCGACCATGCGGTCGCAGGGGTAGATCCGTCCCGATGGCCCGACTGTCCACTCGATGCCGCCGCAGTTGCAGCGCGGCACCACAACCAGGGGGTGCAGGATGTTTTTCGCGATCTTGGCGTCGATCAGCGGAACCGATACCGGTGTCCCGGCCCTGTAGAGGCTGGCCCATGCGTCGGCAAGCCGCTGCATCCCGCGATCGAATCGGCGCAGGGCATTCGTGTCCCAGGCAGCCCCGTAGTCGATCGCCGTATGGTGTCTTCTGACACCCAGCGATGCGGAGTACCGCAGAGCGTCGGCCGCGTGCCTGATTCTGTCCGGACCCGCAACCGCAATCACCGCGATGTCGGGCTTGCGCTTCAGCGCCTCGGTCAGGTTGCGTACAACCCTTTCATGCGTTCCATAGCCGTTTTTGTCGACCCTGCAGGAATCGTGAACTGCGCGCGGCCCGTCCAGGCTGACCGCAAGCCGGAACTTCATTTTCAGCAGGAACTCAAGGCGCTCGCCATCCAGCAGCGTGCCGTTCGTGGTCAGGATCAACCTGATCTTTTTGTGTTTTTCCCGGGCCAGATGAAGCGTCATGGCCACGCCCCGTTTCAGCAGGTCGAATGAGAGCAGCGGCTCGCCGCCGAAAAATCCGACGTTGACCAGTTCTCCGGGCTGATCGAAGCCCATCCGCAGGGCGCGCCGCATCACTTCTTCAGACATCGGGTTGTTGAACTGGTCGTGGTTGTAGCAGTACGTGCACCGGAGGTTGCATGCGTTGTTCAGGAACAGTTCCATCGGCTCGCTCCGATCATCGGTCCGGCCGAATCATAGCGGTTCCGTGATCGTCCCGCGTCAACACAGCCTGGGCAGATGCACGTGTTCGGAAACGACAGGCGTGGTCATGAACATGGTCGCGAGTTCGTTGAAACGCGCCGTGTCGTCCGTTGTCAGGAACCAGCTTACACCGCCGGAGCTCAGGCGTCCCGCGAAGTCGGGGTGTCGTGTCAGCCAATCCACCATCCGTTCGGCGACGATTCTTCCCTGTGTCAGAATCTGCACGTCTGGAGGCGTGATCTCCGAGATGCGGTCCAGCAGCAGCGGGTAATGCGTGCATGCCAGCAGCATCCTGGAGATCTCGAGCGGCCCGTTAAGCACCGGTTCCAGATATTTCCTGACGAAGTACCTGCATCCCGGGCCGTCCAGTTCGCCGTTTTCAACCAGCGGTACCCACATAGGGCATGCCTGTTGCACGACATTTATTCCCGGGGCAAGTTTTTCCAGTTCCATCACGAAAGACCTGGAAGCGACGGTGCCCGGAGTTGCCAGGATGGCCACGTTGCCGGTCGCGTTGCCGGGAACGGTCACGCCTGGAATTGCTCCCGGGGGCAGTTCGGCAAGCGCCTCGACCGATGGTCTGACCACGCCGAGAACCCTTCGGTCGGGCCAGCGGGCCGGAAGGAACTGCTGCTGAATGGTGCGTAAAGCCTTGGCCGAAGCGGTGTTGCAGGCGAGCAGGACGACGGGGCATCCCCGGCGGAACAGATAGTCGACCGCCTCTGTCGTGAATTCAAGAACCGTGTCGAATCCGCGTGTGCCGTAGGGGTATCTGGCATTATCGCCAAGATAGAGAAAATCGGTTTGCGGCATCGCCGCCATCAGGTCGGCGAGGACCGTCAGTCCACCAAAGCCGGAATCGAAGACTCCAAGGCGTCCAGTCATCCGAAAGTCCCCATCGTGGCCGCGCCCGGGGGCGTGGCAATCAGATTTCGCCGCGCGCGCGTTTGCCCGCGTTCCAGACGAACAGGGCAACCACGACGGACAAACCGCCGGCGATGGTCCAGAACAGCACCACAGGGTCGAAGTTGTATGTCGTGCTGGTCGTCGTCACGTCGTAGAACCGGTCAAAGGCCTCTGGATTGAACGTGGACCGGATGTCGATGCCGACGCTGCTGCATGCCTCGGCAAGCGCGTTCGGACAAACCGAAACAGTGTTGGTGACTTCGGTCTTTCCAACGTCGATCAGCCAGCCGCTGACCGTGCCCTGAATGGCCGCGCCCACATAGGAAAACATGCCGACCACCCCGGCCGCGGCGCCAGCGGCGCGCGGAGGCACGATGTCGACCGCCATCAACCCGCCAAGGAACGACACCAGCACCCCGAGCGCAAGCCCGATCCCGCCCATCAGCGCGTAGTCAAGCATGCGTCCGCCATCCGGGATCAACAGGAAAGCGGCAAGACAGGCGGTCTCCAGCAGACCGAAGATCAGGCACGGAACGTTGCGGTTGGCCTTGAAGAAAATGTCCGAAATCAAGCCTGAAGCCGCTTCGCCGATCATGCTGGTCACGAAAAGCACCGACATCATCACGCCGGATTCGATCAGGC
>JAGOFO010000276.1 GCA_017997155.1 Myxococcota bacterium | reverse complement strand
ATATGTATGTATTCCCGTGGATCGACACGAATATCCGGTTCGGACTCATCCGCAGGAAGAGTTGATATCGTTTTTTTTTGTGTATTTTCAGGCTGTTTTTGCACTGATCGATTCAGGATGGGGGTTGGCAGTCCTCCCGATCCCCTGATAGTATCGTCGGCGGAATACCGGGCTGCCCCGTTCCCCGGAGGTTCGTCAAGACACTTGGCTGGCGGGGCGATCTCTTCACTGGAGGTTCCAGATGGGTTCCAGGGTCATCAATTTCTCCGCCGGCCCCGCCGGTCTGCCGCTGCCCGCTCTCGAAAAGGCGAGGGACGAACTCCTTGACTTCGCGGGAACCGGGATGTCGGTGATGGAGATGTCTCACCGGTCCAAGGCGTACGACAAGGTTCACTGCGACGCGATCGCGCTGGTCAGGGAACTGATGAACGTACCCGAGAACTACACGATCATGTTCCTTCAGGGCGGCGCGAATCTGCAGTTCGCCATGCTTCCGATGAACATTCTTCGTGGTGGGAAGAAGGCCGACTACATCATTTCCGGGCACTGGGCCCAGTCCGCGTGGAAGGAAGCCTGCAAGGTGGCTGGAAAAGAGAACGCTCGCGCGATAGCCTCCACCGAGTCCGAGGAATTCCGTCGTCTTCCGCGCCCGGGCGAGTACGTGATCAACCCCGACGCCGAATACGTGCACATCTGCTCGAACAACACGATCTACGGCACCCAGTACCACACGTTCCCGGAAACGGGATCCGTGCCGCTGGTCGCCGACATGTCGTCCGACATCATGTGGGCGCCGATCGACGTGTCGAAGTTCGCGTTCATCTACGCCGGAGCGCAGAAGAACCTGGGTCCGTCCGGTGTCGTGCTGGCGATCATGCGCAACGACTTCCTGGAAAAGTGCGCCGATGATCTGCCGAACATGCTCAAGTACAAGCTGCATGCGGAAAAGAACAGTCTGTTCAATACGCCGCCGACGTTCGCGATCTACCTGTTGAAGAACGTGCTGGAATACAACAAGTCGATTGGCGGCCTGGCCGCGATCGAGAAGAACAACCGGCGCAAGGGCGAACTGCTTTACGGATTCATCGACGAGAACGCCGACTTCTACAGGCCGTGGGTCACGGTCAAGGAAGACAGGTCGCTGATGAACGTGGACTTCCACCTGCCGACTCCCGAACTGGACGCCCAGTTCGTCGCCGAGGCGTCGAAGAGCAACATGACCGGCCTGAAGGGCTACCGCACGATGGGCGGTGTGCGTGTTTCGATGTACAACGCCGTGTCCGTGGCCAACATCGAATATCTGATCGACTTCATGAAGGCTTTCCGCGCCCGCGCCTGATTACATCCTGACGGCCAATATCAATCGTCGTCCCGGAAGGGCGAATTGTCATTCGCCCCTACGGGCGCATAGATGGGATCAATCAACCATGCAGTGCATTTGGCATGTAAACCCGTTGGACGGACGCATGCCGTGCCCGTATAATTGCGCCCGGATTTGTGCCGATTCTTCAGCGTGGTGCATTGATGCGAAAGATTTCCTGTCTGGTATTGCCGGTGGCGCTTCTTCTTATCTCCTGTGAAACGGGACTTGACCCGGTCGGCCAGGTTAACGGCCCAATCATCGGTGGAGACCCGGTGGAAGACGGTTCGTGGCCCGCGGTCGGCGCGATCACGCTTTACCCGGACTCGATGTGTTCGGGCACGCTGATCGCTCCCAGGGTGGTCGTTACCGCGGCACACTGCATCAAGGGCGAAAACCCGACAGTGTTCACGCTTGGCTTCGACATGGACAACGGCACCGACTACCAGGTTGTCGAAAGCTTGAGGTTCTACCATCCCGAATATGACGAAGGAAACCCGTACCAGAACGATCCGGGCAGTCACGACGTCGGTGTCCTGATTCTTGAAAAGGACGTCACCGGCGTCACACCGGCCGAGTTGTTCACCGGCGACTTCACCCAGTTCGACGGGGACGACATCATCTTCGTGGGATACGGCAAGCGCGATGTCACCCAGCCGCTGTACGGCTTGAAGTATCAGGTGACGCTGACGATCCAGGACATCGACGCGGATGGTTTCTGGAACTACACCACCAGGACCGATCCGCACAACACGTGCGGTGGCGACTCCGGCGGCCCGGGATTCATCCTTTCCGGCGGCAAGTACTACATCGGCGGTTTCGTGTCGTCCGGCGACGGCGAGTGCGTCGAGGACGGCTACAACATGCGCGCCGACGCGAACGCGGAATGGATTCTCGAGATGGTCGAGCAGTACGGCTCGGGCCAGACCGGCCCGGTGTGCGGCAACGGCACCTGTGAGGAAGACGAGACGGCCGCGTCGTGCGCCACCGACTGCTCAGCCGGCGTCGAACTCTGGAGCAAGTGCACGCAGGACTATTCCTGCCAGGGCGAGATGTTCTGCCTGCAGGTCGATCAGACGGACTTCAGGTGCACGGTCGCGTGTGACGACTTCGAGCTTGGCGGCGGATGCCCGCTTACCAGCATGGCCTGCTATGAATTGCAGGACGGCTCCGGCGCGTGCGTTGAGATGGGCATAGCGTGTGGCGACGGGATCTGCGAGTACGGCGAGACGGCGACATCGTGCGCCGCGGACTGCGATCGCGACTGCGGCGACCTGACGTTCGAGGGATGCTGTGACGGCACCAAGGCGCTTTACTGCGACAACGGACAGTTCAGGGTTGTCGATTGCGGGCCGGACCTGGTGTGCGGCTGGGTGACCAACGGAGCGTACTACTTCTGCACCGAAGGACCGGCAACCGCGGATCCGTCCGGTGAACTGCCCATGTCCTGCGA
>JAGOFO010000275.1 GCA_017997155.1 Myxococcota bacterium | reverse complement strand
CAATCGAATGGATTGGTCACCACAAATTCCCTTGCAGGGCGAGGACAGAACGGGTACGAAATGGCAAAGAACACTGGCTGGTTTTGACCCGATCCCCGGTGGCTGGTCTTAACCCGATCCGTGACACCTTACGGACGTTTGCGAAGCTCGCCGCTCTATTGTACGTGCGAATGAATACCGGTCTAGCGTCAGCCCCTGGCTGAAGGCACTTGCCCGCCGCCCGCTGATCCGTTAGCCTTTCAGGACTATGAAACAGAATCAGTGGCTCATGCTTGCAACGTGTCGGGCCTATTGTGTCGACAAGAGACTCTGGAGAGCCATCGATTACCTGAAGTTCCTGTTTGCAGATAGAGCATAGTTAGATAGTCAAAAGGATGGACAATGAACTCGATCTTCCATGCGCGGTCACTTCACTTTGCCATGCCTGTCGTAGTTATGATGGGGGTTGTCGCCTTCTTGGCTTCGCCCGCACTGGCCTTGAACGGCCAAGTGCAAATCCACGACCCCTCCACCATCATGCAGTGCAACAGCAGATTCTACACCTACGGCACCGGCGGTTCCTCCCTGGTCTCCGAGGATGGCTGGACCTGGCGTCGCGGGGTCAGGCCGTCGCGTGCCGGAATGGCTCCCGACGTCATTCACATCGGCGACCGCTACTTCCAGTACATGGGCTCGAACCCCGGAGGGCAGCCTCACGGCGCCATCAATCTGATATGGACCAGGAACCTCGACCCGAATTCCCTCGATTACAGATGGGAGGAAGGCGGAGTCGTCGCCTCGTCCGATGGGGTCGAGTTCTGCAATGCCATCGACCCGGGGGTCTTTCTGGATCCCGCCGACGGAAAACTGTGGCTGGTCTACGGTTCCTACTTCGGTTACATCCGGCTGGTTCAGCTCGACCCCAAGACCGGCAAGCGAGTCGATCCGAACGACAAGCCCGTGGACATCGCGATCAACTGCGAAGCGGCCATCATGATCCATCGTGACGGCTGGTACTACCTGCTGGCTACGCATGGCAGTTGCTGTCGGGGCGCCGACTCTGGCTACAACATTCGCGTGGGCCGCGCCAGGAGAGTCACCGGTCCCTTCCTCGACCACACGGGCCTCGACATGCTCGAAGGCGGCGGCAAGCTCTTCCTCGGTTCCGGCGGTCGCGTCATCGGCCCCGGCCACTTCGGCCTGCTCGATCTGGGTGATGGGGTGCAGAGATTCTCCTGCCATTACGAGGCCGACCTCGACAGAGGCGGCGCCAGCGTGATGGACATCCGCCCGCTGCTATGGAAAGACGGCTGGCCGGTCGCCGGCGAGAACTTCAAGGAAGGTACGTATGAGATCGAATCCGTCCGCACCGGCACCGCACTCGAGCTAGCCGTGGAGGGTGTGCCGGTCGGCGGCCGACGCAGCAGGCGTCCCCCCGGCGCAGCGCCCGGCGGACCAGGTGCTGGTGGGGGCCCAGGAGGAATGTTCGCCGGCCAGGGCGGCGTGATTCCGCCGCAGGATGTCGCGCAGGTTTCAACAAACTGGCCTGCCGGCAACATCGACATCCGCATGACCAATTACATATGCCAGGCCCAGCAGAAGTGGACCGTTACGCCCGTCGCCAACACCGGTGGCTATCCCGGATCGCCCTATTTCAGGATCACCATCGCCGGCACCGACCGCGCGCTGGCCGTAGGCGAAGACGGCGAACTGGTCGCCCTCCCCGCCTTTACCGGCGGACACGAACAGCTCTGGCGTCTCGACCAGCTCGCCGACGGCACCTGGCGCATCATGCCCAAGTTCGCCTCGACTGCCGAAGAATCGCTGGTTCTTTCGGCCGTCGGCAGCAGTTTCGCGACGCTCGCGCAGTTCGATCCCGCCGGCGACAAACAACGCTGGCTCTTCAAAACGCCCTGACGCGAAATCATGAATCGGAAATCAACAATCAGAACTCGCGAATCCAGCAAAGGGTCTCCCATGACTATGCTCCGCAACATCCACATACCGGCGGTCGTCGTCCTGGCCGGTTCAGCAATCGTGGCCATCGCTTCCGCAGCCGGGTGTGCTTCTCGCAGCCCGGCGCCCTCCCCAACGCGCCCCGCCTCCGCCGAGACAGCTCTCCATGCCGCCGGCTTCATACAGCGATGGCTCATTCTCGAGCCGATTGGCGCCAACGGACTCACCGACAACGCTGTCCAGGCGGCCGTCAGGAAGGACTACTTTCCCAACCAGCTCACCGTCGTTCCGCACGACGGCGACAAGGTGACGGTCGGCGGCGCGGAGCTCACGTGGCATGCCGTCGACACGAATGAATACAACGTCAACCTCTATTACTTCGCCTACGGTCTCGGCAAACCGACGTCGAACGTCCTGTTCTGGGCTGTTACGGTCGTCGACTGCCCCAGCGAGATGTCCGGGGTGCGTCTGGCCATCGGCTCCAACGCGGCTTCCGTCTGGTGGGTCAACGGCAAGGAGGTCATCGGCATCTACGGCGACCGCCAGACCGTCATCGACGACGGCGTGTCGAAACGTCTTACGCTCAAGAAGGGACCGAACATCGTGCGCTGTGCCATCGTCAACGGCGGCGGAGCCACCGATTTCTGCTCGCGGTTCCTCGACGGGGAAGACAAACCACTGAAGGGCCTTACTGTGAGCGTGGGTGATGAGTACCGTTGAGTGCGAGTCCGAGCGACGCGAGAACGCGACGAAATAACGGCGTCAACTGGAGGTCACAAGAAATGAGAAGTCATCTTGGAATCGCGTCCGTTGTATTTGCGGCCGTTGCCCTGTCGGCGATTTCGACCGCTTCGTTTGGAGCGGAGGCGATTCCCGCTCCGGGCTCG
>JAGOFO010000274.1 GCA_017997155.1 Myxococcota bacterium | reverse complement strand
CGAGAGCCTTGCCGAGATTCTTCCCGAGGCGGCGCAAGTCGCCAGTATGTGGCGCCAGCAAAAGCATGACAGACAGGTCCGGCTGTACGCATGGGGCATCACCGGTATTCTGGCCGTCCTGGTCGGTCTGGTATTCATAGGATTGTATTCATGCTGAAAAAGTCGTTTTCGCCGCTGTTCGTCGCCTGCGCGGTTCTTGTGGGCGCGGTCGCTTGCCAGGAGGTCCAGATGAAGTCCAGTCCGCTGACCGGTTCAGCCCACGAGAACATGCTGAAGGAACCGACGATTGAGACGTTCACCCTGCAAAACGGCCTGAAGGTGTTCATGGTGGTGGACCGCACCGCTCCGCTGGTGGCGGTGGACGTGAACTATCACGTCGGTTCCCGCAACGAGAAGGCCGGGTCGACGGGTTTCGCGCATCTGTTCGAACACATGATGTTTCAGGGCTCGGAACACTACAACGACGACTACCTCAAGCCGCTGCGGGACATCGGCGGCCAGGTGAACGGCGCGACCAGCACGGACCGGACGCGTTACTGGGAGATCGTGCCGTCCCCCTACCTGGAACGCGCGTTGTGGCTGGAGTCTGATCGGATGGGCTGGCTGCCGGGCGCGATCTCGGACGAGAGCCTCGCGAACCAGAAGTCGGTCGTTCAGAACGAACGTCGTCAGAACTACGACAATCGCCCGTACGGCACGGTATGGGAAAAGATGGCGCGCGTGCTGTATCCGCCGTCGCATCCATATTCTTGGCTGACGATCGGCTCGATGGAGGACATCGGGGCAGCCACGAAGGATAACGTGCTGGATTTCTTCCGAACCTGGTACACGCCGAACAACGCGACCCTGGCGATCGTTGGCGACATCGATGTCGAGAGCACGAAGGCGCTGGTCCAGAAGTATTTCGGCGCCATCCCGCCCGGTCCCGCGGTTTCGTCCATAGCCAGGTGGCCGGTGACGCTTGATCACGACGTGGTGCTGGACATCGACGACCGCGTGCAGCTTCCCAGGGTCTGGATGACATGGCCGACGGTGCCGGTGTTCGACGCGCACGAAGCTGCCCTGGATGTGTTCGGACGCGTGCTGGGCGGCGGACGGACGTCACGCATGTACCAGGAACTGATTTACCGGCGCCAGGTCGCGCAGGACGCGATGGCGGGGCAGCGCAGTTCGCAGATCGCGGGCGTGTTCGACGTGGTCCTGACGCCCAGACCCGGCGTGGACCCGGTCGAGCTTGAAGGACTGGCGGTCGACGTGCTTTCCGAGGCGCTTCAAGGCGGAATCAACCAGACGGAACTGGACCGCGTCAAGGTTCAGGTGGCTTCGGAGTTTGTCCGCGGTATCGAGAACATCGGCGGGTTCGGTGGACTGGCGGACCAGATAAACGCTTATCAGCACTACCTTGGAAAACCGGACTGCTTCCGGATGGATCTTCAACGTTATCTTGATCTTACAGTGCAGGATGTGAACAACGCGGCAAGAAGGTACCTTACCGGCCCGCGCGTGGTTGCCAGGGTCAGGCCCGCAGGCGACCTGGCTGCAGGTGGCGAGGACGGCGCGGACAGGACCGGTTTGCCCGGGCGCGGCGGCGACAGACCGTTCGACCTGCCCGACAGGCAGTCGTTCGAACTTGCCAACGGCTTGAAGGTCGTGGTGGTGCCGCAGTCCAGGTTGCCACTGGTCGGGCTGATGCTGCTGGTTCCGGGCGGGTCGTCGGCCAATCCTTCGGGGCGGCTGGGGCTTGCCTCGCTGCTTGCGAACCTGTTGTCCGAGGGCGCGGGCGGGCGCGACGCGACTGCATTCGCGGAAGCGGTCGAGGACACCGGCGGAAACCTGCAGGCCGAGGCCGACGCCGATTTCTGGTATGTGGGCGGATCCGTTCTGACGAGCAGGCTCCCGGACCTGCTTGGACTGCTGGGCGACATGGTTGTGGAACCGTCGTTCCCCGCGGAAGAGCTTGAACGTCAGCGGGCCGAGCGCCTGACCATGCTGCGCCAGTCGCTGGACATGCCGATGTTCAACGCGTCCATGGCGGCGATTCGCGCCGTATTCGGGACGCATCCCTATGGATATCCGCAGTTGGGAACGCCCGCGGACGTGCAGTCCATCACGAACGACGACGTTCGCGCGATGTACGGGCGCTGGTTCAGACCCGAGGATTCCGTGCTGGTCGTGGTCGGTGACGTGACCCTTGAAGACATGCGGACCCTTGCGGACGCCACGCTCGGGCGCTGGAAGGCTTCGGCTGAACGCATGCCCGCGCTGGCCGTCGAACCGACGCCTGTCTCGCGGTCATTCACGGTGGTCGACATGCCGGGCGCGCAGCAATCGGTCGTGATGGTGGCGGCCCCGGGTCCAGCCCGTTCGTATGGCGACACCGCGGCGATCGAGGTCCTGAACACGGCACTGGGCGGTTCGTTCGTGTCGCGGCTGAACCTGAACCTGCGCGAGGACAAGGGATACACGTACGGCGCCCGGACCATGTTCGACATGCGGCGTGCCGGCGGAATCGTGATGGGGTACGCGCAGGTCCAGACCGAATTCACGGCCGCGACGGTGACCGAGATGCTTAAGGAACTGGACGGAATCGGGGGTTCGCGCCCGTTGACCGACGCGGAGCTTGCGTACGCGCGCGACTCGATCGTGAACGGTTACGCCGGACGTTTTGCGACCATCGACAAGATCGCCGCCGAGCTTATCGACACTTACGCGCACAATCTGCCCGAAGACTCGGTCGAAACGTTCCCTGGCCAGGTCGCCGCGGTTACGTCAGCGCAGGTCACGGCCGAGGCCGCCAGGTGGCTTGCGACCGACCAGGTCTCCATCATCGTGGCCGGGGATGCTTCAAAAG
>JAGOFO010000273.1 GCA_017997155.1 Myxococcota bacterium | reverse complement strand
CCGGAGGAACATAGGTGTCCACCGGGTTGGTGTCCGGCTGGCCGGGGTCTGAGATGGTGTCCGTGATCCCGCCCTGGTCGACAGTCGTATCGGTGCCGCCCTCGTCGGACATTGGCAGATCGTCGCCGGTATCGTTGGTCAGAGCGTCAACGGTGTCGTTTCCGCCGACATCCGGAATCAGCAGATCGTAATTAACGATCGTGTCCTGCGGGTCATTCTGCCCGTCTCCGCAACCGACGATGGCCGCGGTCACCATGGCGGCCGCCAGAAGCGTCCCGAGTCTGAATTTCATTGGCTGTCTCCTTTCAAGACAAGGTGTTCAAAGCCGGCAATAGGTTAATTGTTGTTAACGGTTGTTTCAACCTTGAATGGCTTGGTGCGAGAGGCGGGACTCGAACCCGCACGCTTGCGCACTGGATCCTAAGTCCAGCGTGTCTGCCAGTTCCACCACTCTCGCGCGCAACAGCAGCCCCCATCGACGCCGCGGGCGAAGATTCGGCCGAAACCCTTCGCAAGTCAAGAGCGTCAACGGTTACCGAAGTTGTCCGGCTTTTCGTCGAAAATGTTGTCGTAGTTGACGTCCTCGAAGACCTTTGACGGGTCGTATTCCTTTGCGGCGGCCATGAACTCCTCGAACGCCTGTCTGGCGAAAGCGACCAGTTCATCCCGGGAACCCGAAAAAACAAGGTCCTGGGCCGTGCCGTGCGCACGGGCGACATTGAAGTTGATGTGCCGCATTGCCTCGGGAGGCATACCGAAACGGCTCATCATGTCCTGCAACTCGCCTGCGTCGATGCCGTAATGCGCGGCAAGCGAATGCACATTGAAAAACTTGGCGGCGAAGTCACGGTCAAGGCCCAGGTAGTACCCGCAGAATATCTGGAAAGCATCGGGTTTCATCGTTGCAACCTCGCAGATCCTTCCCGAAAGGATAACCTTTCTGGCACCCTTAACGGAAATAAAATCCGCTATTACGGTGATGACGGGTCAAAACCGGTGCCCCGAAAAGCGACATGCGTTAACATCCATCGGAAACCCGGTTGTTGCTTTGGGTGTCCGGGACGTACGAGCAAGGGGGATCAATGGCCGGCAGGACAAAGATGATTGCCCTTTATGGCAAGGGCGGAATCGGAAAGTCGACGGTTGCGTCGAACCTCAGCGCGGTGCTTGCCAGCAGGGGACTGAAGGTTCTTCACGTGGGGTGCGACCCCAAGGCTGACTCGACCAGAACCTTGATGAAGGAAGGGCACAAACTGACCACGGTGATCGATCGGCTTGCCCAGAACATCGATCGCGCCGATCAGATTGTGTTCAAGGGACGTCTGGATCTGGACTGCATCGAGTGCGGTGGGCCAGAGCCGGGAGTCGGCTGTGGCGGGCGTGGTGTCGCCAGGATGTTCGAGGTCCTGGACGAGCTCGAATTGATTGAGGAAGGCGAATACGACGCCGCGGTATTCGACGTGCTTGGCGACGTGGTATGCGGCGGCTTCGCGGCTCCGCTCCGTCAGGGCAGGGCGGATCTGGTTTACATAGTCGTCAGCGACGGCGTCATGGCCCTGTACGCGGCCAACAATATCGCCAAGGCGATGAAGAGGTTCGCGACGAACGGTATCGGGCTTGGCGGTCTGATCCTGAATTCGACCGGACCCGAGACGAACTTCGATGGAATGGAAAGCTTCGCAAAGCGTATAGGCACCAGGATCGTCGCGCGAATCCCCAGGCATCAGGTGATCGGTCGCGCCGAGATCGCCGGCATGCCGGTGGTCGAGTTCGACCCCGGGTCCGAGGTGGTAGGGATTTTCAACCGCCTCGCCGATACGATCATGGCCGACTCGCCCGGGGCTCACGAGGTTCCGACACCGATGGCCGATGCCGAGTTCGATGCATTCATCAAGGAGTTTTTCGGTGGGGCTGTTTGACGATGCGGGACTGCAACGTCCCTGGATCGAGGGTGTAGCGGTTGTAGCCAATCTGGTCGGCGACGCGGTTTTTCCGGTTGGCGGGGTAACCGCCGAACAGGTTGCCGAGGCGGTCGCGGTCGTTGCGGCACATGATCGGGAGGTCTCGGTGGATCTGGCCCGACGCCTGCCGTTGTGCGACACAGCCGAACTCCGACCTGCCTCGTCATCCAGCGACTGGGCCGAGGGGCGCCAGGACGCGCTGTGCTTTCTTGCGTCAACGATTCAGCCGTCGGCGGACCGCACTTCTCCGTTTTCGGTCGCTGTCGTCGGCATGCCTGTCACCAGGAACGAGTGGGACTGCAGGGCGGACCTGGACGCGGTCAGGGACCTGATTCGTGACGGTCTCGGAATGACCGCCGCATCGTTCTGGCCCGCGCCACGAACTGACGTGTCCTCGATGTCGGCCGTATTCAAGGCGTCGACCATCCTGGCCCTTCCGGACGGACGACGGGTCGCTTCGGTGATCGCCGGTCGGACGGGCGCCCGCGTTGTCGATGTCGACATCCCGATGGGGTTCGACGGCACTTCAAGGTTTTTGAAGGTTGCCGCGGGCGCGGTTGATCGCGTGGCCAGGGCCGACGAATATCTTACGGCCTCCCTGAATCGCGTGGCGCCACGCTTCGAGTGGGTGGTCGGACACAGCCTGTTGAACCGTCGAATCGGCCTGGTCGGCGAGTCGTCGTTTGTCCTTGCCGCCGCTGACTTTCTTGGTGAAGTCGGCTGCGATGTCTGCATGGCAGGACTGACTGCCGGTGCCCGCGACCTGAGCGGATTCCCTGGTTCGGACGATCCGGATCCTTCCGAGCCTGTCGACCTTGTCATCTGCAACGGTCCGGCCGCCGAGATATGCGCGCGCGCTGACCTGCCGTTCCTGGAGATGACATGGCCGTGTACCTCGCATCATGT
>JAGOFO010000272.1 GCA_017997155.1 Myxococcota bacterium | reverse complement strand
GCAGGATGTTCAGGCGGGACCCGATCTGGCTGTATTGATTCGACGGAACCGGCACGCGCGCACCGAGTTCCACGATGATCGGCTCATCCACCGTCATGTCCTGCAGGAACCACGTTCCGACCTCGGTCGGCCTTCCACCATCGGCTCCATCCACGGGCTGGTGGGTTATGAAAGCCAGACCTTTTCCGACCTGCACCGCCTTGAAGATGAACCCTCCCAGTTCCCGGGGATTGGTCCAGGTCGCGCCACCGTCATGGGACTCGACCAGTTCGTCAATGCCGGTGTGCCGGCTCGTCCAGATGCCAAAGATCACGCCTGGATGGGAATCAAGCGCGAAGAACTGCTCCGGCGACTGGTAATCCTGCATCGGCAACGGCTGCATCACCTTGGACCACCCGGCGCCGCCACCCGAGACGGCGGGGGGCGCGGCACGCCACAGACCGCTGAGCGGATCCAGTTCGTGATTTCTGGCAAGATCGAACCTGCCACCTGCCTGAAGCATCACGGAACCGTCGGGCAGTTCCATCGGTCGCAGGTTCAGTTCGGTAGCGGTCAGAAGATCGCCCAGTCTGGCGCCTTCAGTGTCCGGCGCGTCGTCGCGAGCCATTCGGGGCGGCGTGATCACAACCAGGTCAAGCCGACATCCGGAGTGATTCACCATGAAAAAGAACCGTGAATCGTCGGCGGCCCAGCCCCAGACGTTGTTCATGCCGACCCACTCGTCGGTCTCCCCGGCTGCCGGGATCTGCAACTCCGGGTAGTCCCGCACAAGGCGGCCATTTCTGGTGAATTTGAGCAGAGGCGACAGATTGCCGTCGCCGACCCAGACGCTTCCGTCATTCTGCAACGCGAACAGTTCGACCGGGTCACCCGGGTCGCAGAAACAGACGGGGTACGGGCCGTCGTCGAACGGCGAGCCGAAATAGGCCAGTTCCAGTTCATCGGAAAACGTGTCGAAATTCATGGACCAGACCAGTCTTGCCGCCTCATCCTGCGGCACGGGAGCAGGTACCGCAGCCTCGACCGGAAGCCTGTACATACTGGAGAGGTTGTCCTCCAGAAGGCCGTCGATGGGCCAGTCCGTCCTGTTCCACTGCCCACCGTCCGCGCGATACAGCCGCGGGTAGGAAAACTTTACGTTCAGTTCCTGTTCAAGCAGCAGGATATCCGGCAGGTTCCGGCCTGGCGCCGGCGGCATCAGCAGCAGATTCGCGACTTCGCGTGCCTGTTTCTTCGCCGCCGCCTCGCATCCATTCACGCCTTCACTGAACCTGAGTTCCTCGACATCGCGAACCTGCACGCCATCCGCCGTGGCCGTCGCCAGACGCAGCAGGCGCACGCACGGCGTCTCCGGATCGGTGCGGTCGTGATGCCACACGACATATGCCACCCATACCCCGCCGTCGGGACGCTTCAGGATCGATATTCCTTCCCGATCGGTGTCGAGTTGGACATCCCCCTGGATCAACATGTCGTCGTCAGCGGCGCCATCAATGTCAATCCGGCGTGGAAGAGGATAAAAGTCCCAGCGACCAGGTTCGTATCCGGGTTTCTGGACCGCCAGATGAAGACCCTGCATCAACGACGACTGCGTTGCCACGAACCTTGTACCGGCCTTATCGACCGCGTACTGCGGCTGCCAGTAGTTCTCGAACGGGTCGCCGACCTGCTGAATCCCGAAGCCGCTGCCGGTCCACTCCATCTGCAGGACTCCATGCCAATGCACTCCGACAGCCGACACCTCGAACACCGCCGAAGGCCATCCACGCGAATCCAGCGACATCCTGTGCTTGTGCGGAAAGATTGGATTGGTGAGCGTGGCGGGCACGTCCCGTATGTCGCCGGTATCCGTGATCCCGTCAAAATCGATGACCTCCATGCGCATGCGTCCATCCGGCGGCGCGCCGACGGTGCCGGACACCACGGTCAGCGGAATGGTCGCGACCGCATCCCCGGAACGGAACTCAATCTCCGTGCTTCCCGGCGCCACACCCTTCACGCGCCTGGTTCCATCGACCACGGCAACCGATGAGTCGGACACGCTCACCGTCCATGACTGGCCGGACGGGTAGCGCAATCCGTCCTTGTCAGGTTCCAGCATCGGAATCGCCCACACCGGACGGCTCTCGCCCGGCACGATTGTCACCGACGGCTGCATCGGCGCAACCGAGGCCGTGTCACCGCCCATGATATTCACAAAGACCGGCCCGAAATCCGCGGACTCCGAGTTGATGCACGGTATGTCGCGAAGCCCGCCACACGTCTTGATTCTTACGTTGATGGTGCACTGACCGCGCCGACCGGCCACGAAAGACAGTCTGCGCACGCCTGGCGACAGGGTCTCGACGGACGGTTCGGCATCGCACATCAGACCGTTTTCGCTGGACCACCCGGCACCGCCCTCAAGCCTGTCGATCGCGGACCACCACTCGAACGAGTACGGTTCGAAAGGCTGTCCATCGGCATCCGTCATGCGCACATCGATCTCGACCCTCTCCCCGGGGAGTGCCTGGATCGCGCGCGGCTCCATTCCGATCACGGTCGGGATGGGAGGCGCCGGTTCCGGCTCAGGATTGGACGGGGAACCGAAAAGGCCGCATCCCCCGAGAACGAAAACCACCGACACCAGAACCCAACACCTCGACACCTGCCTAGTCGCCGCTGCAAATCCCTTGCGCACGCTGCCTCCCATCATCGAAGTCGAACGAAAATTATGCGCGCAAGTATGCTACAAAGCCGTATGAAGTCAATCTGGCTATGAAGACGCGGCGGCAGTGTCAAACACGATGGTGGAGCCTGACGCGTCGGCTGATATCCGCGCGCCGGGCCTGACCTTGCCCTGAAGGATCTCGTCGGCCAGCGGGTTCAG
>JAGOFO010000271.1 GCA_017997155.1 Myxococcota bacterium | reverse complement strand
GCAGGCACAGGAGGTCTCGGACCCCTTCCTCATGACCGGTTTCGACAAGAAGGTGGTGCACCTGGCCCACGACAACGAGGAGAACGTGACGTTCGACCTGGAGGTGGACTTCCTTGGCGACGGCAGTTGGCACCGGTACCAGGTCTTCCGCTTCCGCAAGGGCTACCGACACCACGAGTTTCCCGATGGCTATTCCGCCCACTGGGTCCGGGTGCGGGTGGACCGCGCCTGCAAGGCCACCGTGCATTTCACGTATAACTGAGCGACGCCCGCAGCCTGGGGCGAACTGAGAATTGGTTCTTGCCAATCGAGGCGGTTTGAGGAGACATAAAATGGGACGAGCGGATAGAAGGCACGGCGGGGCCGCACGGTCTGCGGCGCTGGTCGTGGTGCTGTCGATGGCATGCGCGGGCATCGCGCAGGACCTGGCGGAGTTCGAGTCCCGCGTGACGCAGTTCACGCTGGACAACGGGCTGCGCTTCATCGTGCTTCAGCGCCACGAGGCCCCCGTGGTGACGTGCTACACGCACGCCAACGTCGGGGCGGTCGACGAGGTCACCGGCATCACGGGCCTAGCACACATCTTCGAGCACATGGCCTTCAAGGGCACGCGAACGATCGGGACGAAAGACTACGAGGCCGAGGCCATAGCGCTCGCGAAGATCGACGCGGCGTTCGAGGCGATCAAGGCCGAGAAGGCCAAGCTCGGTGCGGTCGACGAACAGCGACTGGCCCAGCTCCGCCGGGAGTTTCAGGAGGCCCAGCAGGAGGCCCAGCAGTACCTCGTCCACGATGAATTCGATGAGATCCTCAAGCAGGCGGGCGGCGTGGGACTCAACGCGGGAACCAGCTCCGACTACACCGTCTACTTCGTGAGCCTGCCTTCGAACAAGCTCGAACTGTGGATGCTGCTGGAATCGGACCGCTTTCTCAATCCGGTCCTGCGCGAGTTCTACAAGGAGAAGAATGTGGTGATGGAGGAGCGTCGGCTTCGGACGGAGACACAGCCGGTCGGCAAGCTTCTCGAGGAGTTTCTTGCGGTCGCCTACAAGGCGCACCCCTATGGCGAGCCCGTCATCGGGCACATGAGCGACGTCGAGGCCATTACCCGTGCGGAAGCTGAAGCGTTCTTCCGGACGCACTATGGTCCGAGCAACCTGACGATGGCCGTCGTCGGCGACGTCGATCCGGCCCGCGTCCAGACGCTGGCCCAGGAGTATTTCGGGCGGATTCCGTACCGCCCGGCGGCCGAGCCGGTCGAGACCGTCGAGCCGCCGCAGCCCGGCGAACGCCGCGTCGTCGTCGAGGACCCGGCTCAGCCGTTCGTGCTGATCGGTTACCATAAGCCGAGTATCAATCACGAAGACAACGCCGTGTTCGACGCCATTACGGACATCATGGGCAGCGGACGCACGTCGCGGTTATATCGCCGTCTCGTCCGGGACCAGAAGATCGCGATGGCGACGTCCGGCTTCCAGGGCATGCCGGGGCAGAAGTATCCGGGACTGTTCCTGTTCTACGCGATGCCGGCCCGGGGCCACACGAACCAGGAGTGCGAACAGGCGATCTACGCAGAGATCGAGCGTCTCCGGAGCGAGCCGGTCACCGAGCAGGAGCTTGAAAAGGCCAAGACGCGGGCCCGCGCCGCCCTGATTCGACAACTCGATTCCAACTCGGGTCTGGCCGAACTGCTGACCTTCTATGAGGTTCTGACGGGCGACTGGCGGAATCTGTTCAAGCAGCTCGAACAGATCGACCGTGTCACGGCCGAGGACGTCCAGCGGGTCGCCCGGACGTATTTCACGACGAAGAACCGGACGGTTGGCATCATCGAGACGACCATCAGTGAGAGCGAATCCTGAAAGGCGGGCGGGAAATGAAGAGCGAGCGAATACACCATCTGATGCTGAGCCTGTGTCTTCTTGCGGTCGTCGGTCTGGCGGCCCCGGTTCTTGCGACGGAGCGGACGCCCGACCACAGGCGCCTCAACTACCCCAGGCTGAATGACGTTGTCGTGCCCGAGGTGCAGCGCGTGACTCTGGCCAACGGGATGCGGCTGCTTATATTGGAGGACCATGAGCTGCCGCTGATCTATGTTTCGAGTCGAATCCGCGTGGGCTCTGTCTACGAGCCCCCCGACAAGGTGGGCCTGGCCGACATCACTGGCGAGGTCATGCGCACCGGCGGAACGACCAGCAGGACCGGAGATGAGCTGGACGACGAGCTGGAGCAGATCGCGGCCTCCGTCGAGACGAGCATCGGACAGGATGCCGGGTACGCTTCCGTCTCTGCGCTCAAGAGGGACATCGACAAGGCCCTGGCCATCCTGGCGGACGTGCTGATGCATCCGGCGTTCCGCGACGACAAGATCGAGCTGGCCAAGATGCAGCATCGCAGCAGTATTGCCAGGCGGAACGACTCGCCGCGTTCCATCGCGTCGCGGGAGTTCGACAAGCTCATTTACGGTCCCGCCAGCGTGTACGCCAGGCACACCGAGTATGCGACCATCGACAACATCACCCGGGGCGATCTGGCGGCGTTTCACAAGCGGTTCTTCGGACCGAACAACATGATGCTGGCGGTCTGGGGCGACTTCGACACGCGGGAGATGGTTGCCAGGATCGAGAAGGCCTTCGAAGGATGGGAGAAGATCGATCTGGATCTGCCCGCCAAACCCGAGGTGGATTACGCCTGGCGGTCCACAGTGAACCTGGTGTCGCGGCCCGACCTGAACCAGTCGAATATCTATTTGGGCCATATCGCCGGACTTATGAGCGATCCGGACTACGCGGCCCTGACCGTGATGAACCAGGTCCTGGGCGGCGGCTTCACCGGCCGGTTGTTCAAGAACGTGCGCTCGCGGCAAGGCTTGGCC
>JAGOFO010000270.1 GCA_017997155.1 Myxococcota bacterium | reverse complement strand
GTACGTGTGACGATCGGATGAATCATCCGGTCTGTGTCAGGGAAGGCGACGCGGCGGCTGACTTCAATCTGCGCGGTTTCGACAATTCCCTGGTCCGTCTGAGCGAGCTCAAGGGCACGCCAGTTCTGATCGACTTCTTCTCGGTTGACTGCAGCGCGTGCAGACAGATGCTTCCCGTCATCACGGAGTTCGCCAACCGTAACGGCGACAAGGTGCGAGTCATCCTGATCGCCATCCCCGCGCCCGGTGATCGCGGAAACGTCAGGCTGAAGCAGTATTTCAAGAGAAACCCGGTGCCGTTCACTCTTCTTCTGGATTTGGCCGGGTACTCCACTTCCGCGTGGGTGCCCGTCCAGGACGGAGAGGCGGTCATTCCGTATTTGTTTCTGGTCGATGGGAACGGGATCGTAAGGGGCGTGGCCGGCGGCATTCACAAGTCGGTCGAGGCCGCGTTGCCGGCGATCAGTTCGGTCATCGCCCGCTGACCGGCGATTTGTGTCTTTAACACCAGTTATTTCTGGGCTTCCTGATGAGGGGTGCGATGGAAGGTGAACTCTACGATGTGGCGATAATCGGGGGCGGCGTCATCGGATGCGCCATCGCCAGGGAACTCTCGAAATTCGACCTGCGTGTCGTGCTTCTCGAGAAGAACGCCGAGGTCGGGTTCGGCACGACCAAGACGAATTCCGGGATCATCCATCCCGGACACGACACGCCGACCAGCACGCTGAAGGGGCGTCTGGTCGTACGCGGCAACATGATGTTCGACCAGCTCCAGACCGAATTGAAGTTCGGATTCGAGCGAATCGGCGCCCTCTACTGGATCCGCGAGAAGGAAGACTGGCCGCGACTCGAGGCCCTGAAGCGCCAGGGAGACGAGAAGGGCGTTCCCGGTCTGGAGCTGTGGGACGCCGAGCGTCTGCAGAAAGAGGAACCCAACCTGTCGCACGACCTGATCGGCGCCCTTTACGCGCCGTCCGGTGGCGTCATCAATCCCTACGAGTTCGCGTTCGCCTTGATGGAATGCGCCGAGAACAACGGAGTCGAACTGCGGGTCGATTGTCCGGTGACGTCGATTGATCACGATGATACCGATGACGGACATCTGCATCTTCACACTCCTGGCGGCGTTGTTCACACCCGATATGTTGTGAACGCGGCAGGCGTTTATGCCGATCGAATCGCGGCGATGGTCGGACTTGACGACTTCACGATCAATCCTCGCAAGGGCGAGGAGTTCATGCTGGACAAGCGTCTTCATGGCATCGTTCGCCGTCTGGTCTTTCCGCTGCCGACGGGAATCACCAAGGGGACCCTGATCATCCCGACCTATGACGGCACGATCATGGTCGGCCCCACCGCGCACGACACGCCGGACCGCGAGGATGTAACCACTTCCTTTGCCGGTGCGAAAGAGATCTTCGACTATGTGAGCAGGCTGTGTCCGTCGGTTCATCAGTCCGATGTCATCACGGCGTTTGCCGGCCTGCGCGCCGTCTCCAGCACCGGCGATTTCATAATCGGTCCGACCGCCGTCAAGGGCTTTGTCAATGTCGCCGGCATCCAGTCTCCCGGCCTGACGTCCGCGCCGGCCATCGGTGAGTATGTCTGTGAGATCCTGGCCGGCCAGGGGCTGCCGCTGAACGAAAAGGCGAACTTCGTGGCCGCGATCGACGGGCCGCCCCGGTTTGCCAAACAGCGTCCGCGCGATCAGGAGAAGATGGTCGCCGCGAATCCGGCGTTCGGCCGGATTGTCTGCCGGTGCGAACTGGTAACCGAGGCCGAGATACACGACGCCATTGACCACGGAGCGCGGACGATCGACGGCGTCAAGTTCCGTTGCCGCGCCGGTATGGGGCGTTGCCAGGGCGGATTCTGCACTTCCCGAATCATCAATATCCTGTCCGAACGCCTGGGAATTCCACCCGAGGCCGTTACGAAGCGGGGGGGCGATTCCTGGCTGATGACTCCGATGACCGACCCGGTCTTCCGGACGGTCGGTGAAAAGGAGGATTGATACCATGCTTGGACGGATGGAAGGACCGTACGACGTGATGGTCGTCGGTGGCGGCCCGGCAGGACTGGCGGCCGCGATAGGGGCCCGCGACGCGGGGGCGCGCAGGGTGCTGGTGATCGACCGCGAGGCCGAGGCGGGCGGCATATTGCTGCAGTGTATCCACTCGGGGTTCGGTCTGCATTACTTCAAACAGGAATTGACCGGTCCGGAATACGCCGAGCGGTTCGTGACCGAGGCGATCGACCACGAGATCGACATCCTGCCGAATTCGTACGTTTCCGGGATCGGTCTGGACAGCGACGGAGCGAAGCGGGTCAGGATTTTGAGCGACCACTACGGCCTGCGAACCCTGGTCTGCCGGTCGGTCGTGCTGGCGATGGGCTGCCGTGAACGCACGCGCGGCGCGATACGTATCCCTGGCACCAGGCCGTCCGGCGTGTTGACAGCCGGACTGGCACAGAAGTTCACGAACATGATGGGCTATCTGCCCGGGAAAAAGGTCGCGATCCTCGGGTCCGGCGATATCGGGTTGATCATGGCCAGGCGCCTCGTCCTTGAGGGGTGCGAGGTGGTCGGCGTTTTTGAATTGATGCCGTATTCCAACGGTCTGACACGAAACGTTGTCCAGTGTCTTAACGACTTCAACATCCCGCTGAATCTGTCGACCACTGTAACCGAGATCATGGGCGCGGACAGGCTTTCTGGAATCAAGGTGGCTCCTGTCGGCCCGGGGTTCGTTCCCGACATGTCGAAGGAACGCAGGATCGATTGCGACACGCTGCTTCTGTCGATCGGGCTGATCCCTGAAAACGAGATGTCTCAGAATCTCGGGATCCAGCTCGACGTGACCACGCGGGGGC
>JAGOFO010000056.1 GCA_017997155.1 Myxococcota bacterium | reverse complement strand
CGCGCGAATGAAATACTTGCCCGTGGATTGGGGGAGGTGCGCCGCGTGCCATACGAGCGCGCGCTGACCATGCCGAACGTCGCGAGTCACGATTTTCTGGGCGCGTACGTCCTTGACCTGAAGAACGTGGTCGACATCGAACGAATCAGGTCTGCCGGGGTCAGGATGGGTGTTGATCCGCTCGGTGGGGCGTCCCTGCCATACTGGGCCAGGATCCGGGATGTGTACGGCCTTGATCTTGAGGTCGTGAACACCGTGCTGGATCCGACCTTCCGGTTCATGACAGTGGATCACGATGGCAAGGTCAGGATGGACTGTTCCTCGCCGTGGGCGATGGCTGGCCTGATAAGGTATCGCGACCGGTTCGACGTGTCTTTTGGCAACGACCCCGATTCGGACCGCCACGGCATCGTCACGCGGTCGTCGGGTCTGATGAATCCGAACGCGTATCTTGCGGTGATAATTGAGTATCTGTTCGAGCACAGGCCGGAATGGAAACCAGGTTCGGCCGTTGGCAAGACGCTGGTTTCAAGTTCGATAATCGACCGCGTCGCCGCGTCGGTGAACCGCACGGTGGTCGAGGTTCCGGTCGGTTTCAAGTGGTTTGTGGACGGGCTGGTTTCGGGCGGTTTCGGGTTCGCCGGCGAGGAGAGCGCGGGTGCTTCGTTCCTGCGTCGTGACGGCACGGTCTGGACCACCGACAAGGATGGCATCATCGCGGCGCTGCTGGCCGCCGAGATAACCGCCGTGACCGGTCGGGATCCGGGCGAACTGTACACCGGTATCGAGGGGCGTTTCGGCCGTTCATTCTATGCCCGGGTGGACAGTCCGGCCGATGCCCGCGCCCGGCGCGTGCTGGCAAATCTTTCGCCGGACATGGTCAGCGCGGACAAGATGGCCGGACAGCCGATAACCGCCCGCCTGACCAAGGCACCCGGCAACGGCGCCTCGATCGGAGGGCTGAAGGTTGTCACGGCCGATGGCTGGTTCGCGGCACGTCCCAGCGGTACCGAGGATATCTACAAAATCTACGCTGAGAGCCTGCGTGATCGGGCGCATCTGGAACGAATTCTCGAGGACGCCCGAGGCATCGTCGCCGCCGCGCTGTCCTGATATGACTTCTTTCAGCGGACTTCCCTGGCTTCGATGTCGCTGTGTGCCAGGTCGCAGCACATGTCGACACCGTGTTCGCAGGCAACTCGAGCCATCCTGATAGCTTCGTCGCGATTGCCGATGCGGTTGAAGTTGTCGGCCAGGCGGCATGTAAGATCCCAATGCAGCGGGTCGGCAACAGGAACTTCGTCGTACAGCCTGAAAATCTCGGCCGCGTAACCGGATTTGTTGCCGGTTTCGGACATGCAGACGGCACGGGCCAGCCTGACCGTCCAGTTTCCAGCGTTGATCTCGAGGGCGTCGGAGAAGGTCTGTTGTGCGTCCTTGAAGGCACCGGTGGCCATCTGCGCCGTACCGAGGGCGATCAGCACCGCCTCGGAGTCCTGTTCGAAATTGTGCGCCTTCCGGGCAAGCGCCATAGCCCTTTTGAATCGTCCGGCCGCCAGTTCCCTGGTGGACTCGGCCACCAACGCGGCCGCCCTGGAATCAAGCAGTGTCAATGGGGCCGGAATGCAGGACGGCGTCTTAACGTTTTCATCGGTCCTGGTCACATGAACCGCGATATCTTTTCCAGGACATCGCACGGTAATCAGCAGTTCGGCCTGCTCGGAACGCGTGACCGACCAGCCACCGAAGTCGTCCATCACGCGTCTTGCGACCGCGCCCCCTGGACAGACCAGGGTTTCGCCGCGCAGACTGGACACCAGCGGCGACGCGTTGATCGGTTGGGCCAGTGAAGAACCGAAACCTTCCGGACATGTCGGGATGGCCGGAGCCGAATCGAGGGCCTTACCGCTTGTCCCGGTGGTCGCGCATCCAGACAGAAGAAACAACGCAAGCGGGGCAAGCATGGCGTGAAGGAGTGCCTTCATCTGTCGCGGGAGTCTTCTCATCGTCGCGTCTTCAGGAAAGACCAGCTCGATTCTACGCCGCCTCGTCCCGGTCATGAAGCGGCAAATCCCACTTTCGCGGTTTCGCCCGATGGTGCATACTTTTTGCGCGCCGGGATGGCGGAATGGTAGACGCCGGGGACTTAAAATCCCCTGATCCCTGTGGTCGTGCGGGTTCGAGTCCCGCTCCCGGCACCTACGGAACAAAGCAGAGCACCCTTGCGCGGATGTGCATGATCGCGGCCAGGTTCAGGCTGTTGCCGCGCAGCCGACCTATGGCATTGACGCCCCGGGGCGTCACGCCGTCCGGGTTGTAGATCAGATAGTAGTGTCTGTCGCGCGGGCTCTTGAACTGGCCGTTGTAATACAGCAGCCGTTCGCGCGAGCGTCCGCCCAGCCCGTTGGACTTGATGAAAGCCTCGTAATCGGATCGTGTCCGAATCATTCGTTTGAGGTCGTTGAAGTCGGCGACCCTGGCGCCCTCGCCGAACTCCTTCCTGCAGACATCGTTCAGGAAGGCGTATTCCCGATATTGTTTTGACGTTGAAACGAGCGATGGACCCTCAGGTTTGGTGGTCTCGCCTTCGCTGGCCGTGGCCATGCACGGAAGAAGCATTGCCATCGAGAAAGCGAACAGAGTCAGCCTTGTCATGGTACAGACCTCCGGAATCAATGCCTGCGGAATTATAGCATATTCGGGAGATGTCCGCGGCTCACCGCAGGGCTTCGGGGTTCAGCGTGTCGGTCGGCAGGCGTCCTTCGAGCACGTCGATCAGGTTTTGCGCGGCACCGGTCGCCATCGCGTCCCTGGTGTCGATGGAGGCGCTGCCTATGTGCGGGACGATCAGGCAGTTGGGCATCGACACAAGCGGATGATCCGGTGGCAGTGGTTCTGGGTCGGTGACGTCCAGACCGGCGGCGAATATGCGACCCTGCCCGAGCGCCTCGACCAGAGCGTCGGTGTCCACGCACGGTCCTCGTCCCGTGTTGATGAGGATCGCGTTCGGCTTCATCAGGCGCAGCGTGTCACGGTTTATCATGTGTCGCGTCTTCGGGGTCAGGGGGCAGTGAAGCGACACGAAATCGGACTGGCTCAGCATCTCTTCGAGGCTCGCGGCCTGCCGGACGGGCGCGTCTGCCGGTGGCACCATGAAAGGAGACGGGTCGAAATAAATCACTCGCATTCCGAACGCGATCGCCCGGCGGGCAACCGCGGCGCCAATCCTTCCCATGCCGGCGATGCCGAGAGTCGCGCCCAGCAGGTCGTGTCCCAGAAGGATTCGCGGCCCCCAGGTCTTCCAGCGACCTGACTCGACGCAGTCGACTCCCTCCTTGATGCGTCTGGCCGTGGCCATCATCAGCGTGAAGGCCAGTTCGGCGGTGGTTTCGGTCAACTGGCCGGGTGTATTGGTGATTACCACGCCTCGTCTTGTCGCAGCCGCGATATCAACGTTATTGAAGCCGGCCGAGAACAGACTGACCACCTTGAGGCGCGGACCGGCGGCGGCCAGAAGCTGGTCGTCCACCGTGTCGGACAGAAGGCAGATGATTCCGTCGCAGTCCTTGACCGCTGCCAGCATCTGCTCGCGAGGGGGCGGCATCTCACCACGGAAGACCGTCAGATTGCCGACGCCAGCCAGCAGTTTCAGGCCGGCCTCGGGAATCTCTCTTGAAACAAATACCTTTGTGTCACGGTTCATGAACAGGCTCCTGTGCGCACGAGACCGCGGTCATTGTAGCTTGAATCGCAGGCGATGCTACCCGGGCCGAGCAAACAGACGTGGCAATTTTCCGGGTGGACTGGTAATTATGTTGCCGACGGTCGAGTCGCGTCGGTTCGGGATCGCGACGGCGTGTCAGCATGAGGGAACTGAATGAATTCATTGTCGATTTATGTTGTTCAGGACGATCCTGTCGTTGGCGATATCGAGCAGAACCTGGCGATGGCGGTCAGGCACTGGCGCGACGCCAGGGCGGCGGGCGCCGACCTGGTTGTTTTCTCTGAACTTTTCATATCCGGTTATCCGCCCGAGGACCTGGTTCTGAAGCCTGTGTTTGTCAGAAGGGCGATGGAGGCTGCCGGTGAACTGGCGGCCTTCTCGGTTGACGGCCCCGGTATCGTCACAGGGTGTCCATTTCTTAACGGCAGCGGTGTCGGCAACGCGGTTCTGTTGATCGATGACGGGAGGATCCAGGCGGTGCGGTTCAAGCATCACCTTCCGAATTACGGGGTTTTCGACGAGGTTCGGGTATTCGAACCCGGCCCGTTACCCGATCCTGTTGATTTCAGGGGAGTCCGTCTCGGGCTGCCGATCTGCGAGGACATCTGGTGGCCGGACGTCTGTTCGGCGCTCGCCACCGCCGGTGCCGAAATTCTGATCGCGATAAACGGGTCGCCGTTCGATTCCGAGAAGTGTCACCGCCGGATGGACGCCGCGACCGCGCGTGTTCGTGAAACCGGTCTGCCGCTTGTGTACGTGAATCAGGCTGGTGGTCAGGATGAACTGGTTTTTGACGGTGCTTCTTTTGCGTGTAATCCGGATGGAATCATCGCGGCACGTTTTCCCTCCTGGAAACGTGCCTCCGGAATTCTGGAATTCACGCGTTCCAATGGTCGGTTTCTGTGCCGTCCCGGCATTGTCGAGTCAGTTCCCGACAGGCTTGAGTCGATTTATCAGGCGATGGTTGTCGGGCTGCGTGATTACGTCACGAAGAACGGGTTCCCGGGCGTGTTGCTTGGTCTGTCAGGCGGCGTTGACAGTGCCCTGACCGCGGCAGTAGCGGTAGACGCCCTCGGTCCCGAGCGTGTTCACGCCGTAATGCTGCCTTACGTTTACACCAGCGGTATCAGTCTTGAGGAAGCCTCGGCCACTGCAGGGTTGCTCGGGATCAGATACGACGTGGTGCCGATCGCGCCGGCGGTCGATGCCATCAAAGGCATGCTGTCCGGGATGTTCGCTGGCCGATCTCCCGATCTGACCGAGGAAAATCTTCAGTCGAGGGTTCGTGGAACCGTCCTGATGGCGATTTCCAACAAATTCGGATCGATGGTCGTCACCACGGGAAACAAGTCGGAATCATCGGTCGGATACGCGACGATCTACGGTGACATGTGCGGCGGGTACTCGGTTCTGAAGGACGTGTACAAAACCGATGTGTTCGCCCTGTGTCGATACAGGAACAATGTCGTTCCGGAAGGCGCGCTCGGGCCTGCCGGACAGGTGATTCCGGATCGCACGATCGATCGTCCGCCCAGCGCCGAGTTGCGTCCGGACCAGCGCGACGAGGATTCGTTGCCCCCATACGACAAACTGGACAGAATCCTTGAACTTCTGGTCGAGGGTGAGAGATCGCTGGCCGAGATCTGTGACGAAGGTTTCGATCCGGTTGTCGTGGAGAGGGTTGAAAGGCTTCTGTATATCTCGGAGTACAAACGTCGCCAGGCGGCCCCAGGCGTCAAGATTTCATCCAGGAATTTCGGGCGTGACCGGCGCTATCCGATCACCAATCGTTTCAGGGATATGAGGAGTGGGAAGTGATGAAGCCGGACAGGAAGATTGCATGTATCTCGGGAGCTTCAGCCGGTATCGGCGAGGCCACGGCATCCGCGCTGGCATCCGAGGGTTTCGGATTGATCCTGGGCGCTCGCCGCCTGGATCGGGTAGTGACGCTGGCCAAGCGGCTGGAGGCCCGGTATGAAGTGCCGGTCTGGGCTGGAGAGCTGGATGTCAGAGTCGAGTCGTCCGTTGCCACGTTTGTCGAGAAGGGCGTTGCGGCGCTCGGCGGAATCAACGTCCTGGTGAACAACGCCGGCATGGCAAGGGGACTCGATCGCCTTGACGCGGTGGACCCGGCCAGATGGCGTGAGATGATCGACACCAACGTCGAAGGCGTGCTGCGGATGACACAGGCAGTGTTGCCGCATATACGAAGTTCCGGACGTGGCCACATCGTCAACCTTGGAAGTATCGCTGGTCACGGTGTCTACGTGGGCGGGGGCATTTACTGCGCGACCAAGCATGCGCTGGACGCGCTGACCAACACTCTCAGACTGGAACTCCTGGGCGAGCCGATCCGGGTGTCGACGATCGACCCGGGCATGGTCGAGACAGAGTTCTCAATCGTGAGACTTGGAGACGTGGACAAAGCGGCCGGCGTTTACCGTGATATGAAACCGCTGGTCGCCGCCGACATCGCCGAGTGCATCAGGTGGGTCGTCACGCTGCCGGACCATGTCAACATCGATCAGATTGTGGTGAAACCGCGCGACCAGGGAGATCTGCGAACCGTTCACAGGTGTCAGAAATGATGGATGAGAAGCTGGAAAGGACGGGGCGTGCCGTTCAGGCCGCTGCGTTGCTTGCTGCCGAAATGCCCGGCAGGGTGGCGATCCCGCTTGAGTTCAGAAATGAACTGGAGCTGCTGGTCGGGACCATTCTGGCCGCCCAGTCACGGGACGAGCGTGTGAACAAGGTGATACCGGTGCTTTTCGCGCGGTGGCCTGACGCGGCCGCCATCGCCGCCGCCCCTCGCGGTGAGTTGCAGGAGGTCATCAAGATCACCGGTTTCTACAACACCAAATCCAAGATGATCCAGGAGTGCTGCCGGGCACTGGTGGAACGGCACGACGGCATGGTGCCTGTCGAGATGGATGCGCTGACGGCCCTTGCCGGCGTGGGGCGCAAGACCGCGAATGTCGTTCGATCCAGTTGCTTCGGGCTTCCGGCTATCGTGGTGGACACCCACTTGAAGAGGGTCGTCACCAGGCTTGGATTGACCGACATGACCGACCCGGACCGAATCGAACAGGATATCGGTGCGCTGCTTCCCGAGTCTGAATGGTCCGATTTCTCGACCAGGGTCACATGGTTCGGGCGTCGCACATGCACGGCTGCCAAGCCCGCGTGCGGTGGCTGTCCCCTGAATGCGATATGTCCGTCGGCCTTGACGAAATGAGTGGCGTTCAGTCGGCCGCGATGGCGTCGATTTCGACCAGCGCGCCTTTGGGTAGCGCCGAGACCTGGAACGCGGCACGAGCCGGTTTGTGGTCTCCGAAGAACTCCGCATATACCGCGTTGACAGCCTGAAAATCGGCCATGTTTACCAGGAACACCGTGGCGCGAACCACGTTCGTTCTGTCCATGCCGCCTGCCTTCAGGATCGCGTCGATATTTTTCAGCGCCTGCGCCGCCTGTTCCGCTGCGCCGCCCGGTGCGAACACGCCCGTTGCCGGGTCAATCGGAATCTGCCCGGATACGAACATCATTCGAGATGGCCTGCATTCGATGGCCTGGGAGTATGGACCGATGGCGGCTGGCGCGTCATCGGAGTGTACCGGCATGTTTCCCTTCATTGTTTTACCTCTTGTTATGGGCGGGAAGTTCCCTGGCGCCCGTAGACATCCTCGAGCCTGACCACGTCGTCCAGTTCGGGCGTGGATGTTTCAAAGATCTCGACATCCGCGTTGTCGGGCGACATGAACCTGTGAACGGTTTCGGGAGTCACGCGCAGCGACTTGCCGGCTGGCAGCGTCAGACTCTCGATGGCGTCACCGGCACCGATCTCGACCTGAAGGTTGCCGCAGATGACGTACACCGTTTCATCCTTCGTGATGTGGTACTGGCGTGACAGCTTATGTCCGGCATTAATGTGGATGATCTTGCCGGCATACTTGTCGGTCACGGCGACCCAGAGTTCCCACCCCCAGGGTTTCTCGATCTTCCTGGGTACGATGACTGGAATCATTTTACCTCCACAGGAATCGACTTCTCGGATTCCCTGGCATTAAGGTCGGCCGCGAATGTCGCCGCCGCCGCCGCGTTGTCGAAGCTGCCGGTCCTTACTCTGTACCAGGTCGTCCCGGCCGCGTCCGTATAAGGCACGATGAAGGGATTGTAACCCTTCTGTCGAATCTGGTCAGCGAACTCGTTCGCGAGTCTTTCCTCTTTGAATGAGCGGATTTGCACGACGTACCGTTTCGTCGGGGCGACCGCCTTCGCGGGCTCGCGTGCCGGCGCCTTTGAGACTTTGGCGGGGGCAGGCGTAGGGGCGAATGACAATTCGCCCACACGGGCAGGATCAGGGACAGGGGCAGGGACAGGATCAGGGACAGGATCCGGCGTAGGGGCGAATGACAATTCGCCCACAGGGGCAGGGACAGGATCAGGGACGGGGACAGGGACAGGATCAGGGACGGGGACAGGATCAGGGACGGGGACAGGATCAGGGACGGGGACAGGGGCAGGCGTAGGGGCGAATGACAATTCGCCCACAGGGGCAGGGACAGGCGCGGGTTCCTGTTTGTCCGCAATCGTCGACCAGGGACCGCAGTCGCCATCCGGCGATATACACGAGAAATCGCAGGTGGTTACGAGCAGACCGGGCCACAGATCCGACACAGTGGCATCCTCGGAAAGCTCCTTTCCCGTTGACGGGACTTCGACTTGTGAACGCCGCGTCGCGATCGGGGCATCCGCACCCCTTGGCGAGGGTGAAGGCAGGGGCAGGACGCTACCGCGGACATTGTTCGATCTGCCGGGTGAAGCTTCCTGCGTGCCAGCGGCCGGGCTCTGGCCGGTACCGGCTGAACCCGCCGGCATCCCGGGTTGATCCGCGGTGGCCTCGACTGGCGTACCCGCGGCCTTTGTCTTATTTCCGAGTCTTTCGGACCGTCCGAACATCCAGCCGGTAACCATGCCGGCGAGGACCAGCGTCAGCGCCAGGGCAATGCCCGTCTTGACGTGTACCGGCCTGAGTTGAAAAGGTTCGCGTTCCTGAATGCGGTCATAGTCGCGCAACCTGATTCTGTCGGTGCCGCGCGATCCGTGGGTCGGCCCGCCGCCTTCGTCCCCACCGTCGACCCGCTGGTCGTCATTCTCCATCCGGATCCTCGTAGTGCATCTCGTCCGGCGCCGAGACCCCCAGCAGTCCCAGCCCGAAACCAAGCACGAACTTCATTCTGGAGACCAGGTAAAGACGCGCCATGGTCTTGTTCCTGTCGGTCGATATGACACGTTCGGAACTTTTGTACTTCGTGTAGTACGAATGGAATCCCCGGCACAGTTCCATCAGGAAAAACGCGACGTGGTGCGGCTCGCATTTCGCGGCCGAACTGGCGACCACGGACGGGAAACGGCACAGGTCTCGTATGATCGCGCGTTCTTCCGGCAGCGTCAGGCTGTTCAGCAGGCCCGGATCGAATTCCGGCACCTGGAAACCTTCGGCCGCGGCCCGCCTTATGATCGATGCCACGCGGGCGTGACCGTACTGGACGTAGTAGACCGGGTTGTCCATCGACTTCTGCTTGGCCAGTTCAAGGTCGAATTCCATCTGGGCGTCGGCGCGGCGCATGATGTAAATGAAACGCACCGCGTCCGCTCCGACCTCGTCGACCAGGTCCTGGAGGGTAACGAACCTGCCAAGCCTCTTGCCCATCGGAACCACTTCGCCGTTGCGGGTCAGCGTCACCATCTGCACGAGGATCACGTCAAGCATGTCGGGCGAGTGACCACAGGCGTCAAGCGCCGCCCTGACGCGGGGGATGTAGCCGTGGTGGTCGGCGCCCCAGATGTTGATCAGACGTGCAAATCCCCGTCGCGCCTTGTCGTCGTGGTACGCGATGTCCGCGGCGAAGTACGTCGGCACGCCGTTTGACCGCACAACCACCCGGTCCTCGCCGTCGTCGTCGCTTTCCATCCTGAACAGGACGGCGCCGTCTTCGTTGCGGTATGCCGCGTCCGATTCCAGCAGTCGCGTCACCAACCCGGCAACCTGTCCGGATTTGTGAAGGGAGCGTTCCGAAAACCAGTTATCAAACGATATGTCCAGGCAGGACAGAGTCCTTTTTATCTCGTCGGTCAGTCTATCCGCCGCGTACCAGACCGCAGGGTTGTCGTCTCGCGCGCCGGCGTCCTCGTAGCTTCCCTGGCAGACCCTGCGCCCCTCCTCGGTCTGAACGAATTCCGCGGCCAGGTTCCTGATGTAATCGCCGCGGTATCCGTTTTCGGGAAAGTCGTCATCTGTCGCCAGTTCCAGCGCCTGCCGTCCACGTATGTACATGGACAGACCGAGCATCGCCATCTGGTTGCCGACGTCGTTGAGCAGATACTCGGTCGTCACGTCATACCCGGATACGCGCATCAGTCTGGCAGTGATGTCGCCCAGAACGGCTCCGCGGGCGTGTCCGGCGTGAAGCGGCCCCGTCGGGTTGGCCGAAACGAACTCCAGCAGAACCTTTTCGCCATGGCCGACGTCGGGGATGCAGTCCAGTCGCACAAGACGCTCAAACCAGGCTGCCGGAGACACCTTGAAGTTGATGTACCCGGGGGCGGCAAAGGAGATGTCTTCGAAGACCCCGGGGGGAGGCTCAAGCGCCTCCATCAGCGCCTGACCGCAGGCCGCCGGCGGCCTTCGCAATGTCTTGCACATCACCATCGGAATCGCGCAGCCGAAGTCGCCAAATCCTTCGTTTTTCGGTCGCTCGATAATAATCTGGGGGTTGAAGTCAGCAGGAACCGCGCCGGATTCCTTCATTCGTGCAAGCGCCGAGCCGATCACGGCCGCCGCGATGTCTTCAAAGCTCATGTTCATCGGGGAATCAGATCCTCGTAAGAGACTTATCCATGCACCTTATAAAGCCTGCCGGCTCGTTCACGCAAGTATGTTACAGCGGACGGCAAATTCTGGCGGGTTTACCGCCGTGCGTTCCTGCTATAATCCGTCTGACCGTTCACCATGGCGGGGTACCTTGCCCATCATCGTCCAGAAATACGGCGGCAGTTCGGTCGCCGACATCGACAGGATCAGGAAGGTCGCGGCCCACGTCGTCGAGACCAAACGCGCTGGCAACCACGTGGTCGTCGTGGTTTCGGCCATGTCCGGCAAGACCGACGAATTGTTGCACCTGGCGACCGAGGTCGCTCCGAACCCGTCCAACCGCGAGTTGGACATGCTCCTGTCGGTGGGCGAGCGCATATCGATGGTCCTGCTGTCAATCGCCATCCAGGCGCTTGGAGAAGACGCCATCTCGCTGACCGGCTCCCAGTGCGGCATCATGACGAACCACTCCCACAGCCACGCAAGAATCGTGGAGGTTCGGCCGTTCCGCGTGGCCGACGAACTCGAGGCTGGGCGCATCGTCATCGTCGCCGGGTTCCAGGGCACCAGCTACAAACGCGAAATCACGACTCTTGGACGTGGTGGCAGCGACACCACGGCAGTTGCGCTGGCCGCGGCGCTAAACGCGGACCGTTGCGAGATCTATTCGGATGTCCTGTTCGTCTGTTCGGCCGATCCCAGGGTGGTCATCTCGGCGCGCAAGTTCCTCGAGCTTGATTATGACCAGATGCTGGCGTTGTCGCGTCACGGGGCCAAGGTCTTGAACGCCGAAGCAGTGGAGTTCGCGAAGCGTGCCGGAATCGCCATCTACACGAGATCCTCGATAGATCCCGGGCGCGAGGGGACGGTTGTCCGTTCAAACCCGGACAAGGCTCCCGGCGGAGTGTATGGCGTGACTGCCCGCAAGGATGTCGTTGCCATGAGGTTTTCGTCGGAAGGCGGTGTCGCTGATTCGGCGCTGGCCCTTCTTTCAAATGGCGGCTTGAAACCATGTTTCGCCTGTGCGGCGGGCGGAGGTGGAACCTGGCTGGTGTTTTCACGTTCCGACAACGTGGCTCTGGATGGTTCTTTACGGGATCTCATGCCCGATGGCGCCGACCTCGTAACCGATATTGGCGCCGTGACGGTCGTTGGGGATGTACTCGGGGATCCGGCGGGGCCTGGCGCCATGCAGCGCCTGCGTCAGATGCCGGGCGTCAGGGGACTCATGCTCACCCCGGCGGCGACGACGATTCTGGTGGATGCCGGCAGCGTTGATGATTTCACGCGCCTGCTTCATGAGATATTCTTTGCGTAACAGAGTCCGCCCGGTTTTCGAAGATACGGGATGTGCGCCGGGCAGGTGCATTTTGGTTATTTCTTAAATTCGAGGGGTGTGAAATGGCGTCTTTGAATCGTGTCCTCATCATCGGAAACCTCGGCTCCAATCCCGAAGTCAGGTCGGTTGCGGGCGGCCAGACCGTTGCGACATTCAGCGTTGCCACGAACGAGTCCTGGAATGACAAGCAGGGCCAGAAGCAGGAACGCACCGAGTGGCACAAGATCGTCGTCTGGGGCCGTCAGGCGGAGTTCTGCGGTCAGTACCTTCAGAAGGGCAGCACGGTCTTCATCGAGGGACGCATCCAGACCAGGTCCTGGGATGACAAGGAAGGCCAGAAACGCTACACGACCGAGATCGTGGCAAGCAGCGTCCAGTCGATTGGCGGGCGCGGCGGCGTGGCTTCAGACGCCGGCCAGGGTTACTCCGAACCACCGATCGTCGAACCGGTCGGCATGCCCGTTACCAGCCCCAACGCCATCTCGGACGATGACGTTCCGTTCTGACGCTTCCTGACCCGTCGGATCGACGGCGATACCGACCTTCACGGGGATTGTGAATGACGAAAAGGGAAAGCTGGTTCGTTCCGGGTGACCTGAACGCGTTTTTCGCGCTGTTCGTGGATAACGTGGTCAACCTTGTGATGCTGAGCGCCATCCTGGTGTACCAGTTCAAGATGCCACAGGACTTCATCCTGACGCACATGATTCCGGGCACGGCGCTTGGCGTGATGGTGGGCGATCTTGCCTACACCTGGCTGGCGTGCCGCGGTGGCAGGCGCATGACCGCGATGCCGCTCGGACTGGATACCCCGTCAACCATCGGGATGGCCATTGCCGTAATCGGACCGGTCTTTGTTGAGACCGGCGATCCCTGGACCGCCTGGGCGGTAGGTATCGCCACGCTGTTCATCATGGGCGTGTTCAAGCTGGTCATATCGTTCTTCGGCGACCTGGTTCAGAAGGCTATTCCCCTGGCCGCCCTTCTGGGATCGATCGCCGGCGTCGGACTGGCGCTGCTGGGCCTGATTCCCGCTCTGCGCATATTCTCGGCTCCCGTCGCCGGGATGTTCGCGCTCGGCATCGTAATCTATGCGTTTGTCGGAGGTTTCAGGCTGCCGTTCGGTTTGCCCGGGGCCCTGGTGGCTGTTCTGGCTGGGCTGGCGATCTACTGGATCATGGCGCTTGCCGGGATGTCTCCGGCGCCGGGAACACACACGGCCACTCTCGGGTTGCATCTGCCGGTCGTCGACCCTGGCGCGCTCGCCTCTGGTTTCGCCGGCGCGGTCAGGTTCCTTCCGATCAGTATCCCGTTCGGACTTCTGACAATCGTCGGCGGCATCAACAC
>JAGOFO010000269.1 GCA_017997155.1 Myxococcota bacterium | reverse complement strand
TGAAGGTCGTCCTGGACATCAACGAACTGCTCAAACAGTCCAGGGAGCGCAAGGCGCGTAACGGCGAGGTGGCAAAATGAAAACCGACAGGAACAACGGATACTTCATGCGTTCGTTCGTCATGGCGACGTTCGCCTGCGCCTCGCTTCTGACGGTCTTTTCCGGCTGCGACGAGGACTGGGAATACAGACCGCCGCTTTCCCGCAACGACGCGATCATTCCGGCCAGCCTTGATCTGGACGGGAACGCCTTCTTCGGCGTGATCGGCGTGGGCGGCTCGCCGATCTCCGGCGACGGCAGGTATGTCACGTTCGCCACGCGGGCCGATGACGAAACCGAACAATCGCTGGCCCAGGTTTACAGGGTCGATCTTCAGGACGGCTCTTCAACGCTGATCTCCAGGAACGCTGACGGCGCACCCGGCGATCGCGACTCCGGGGTGCCATCGATCGACTCGGACGGCGACACCGTCACATTCGCGTCGTTCGCCCAGAACTTCGCGCCGGGGTTGGACCTGCCCGCTGTCGGCGTCTACGACCCGGCCGTCTACACCTGGGAGGCGTCGACCGGAGCGGTGAAGGGCGCGGGCGCTTTCACATCGACAAACCCGTCGATCAGCGCCGACGGCAACACGGTCTGCTTCCGCAACAACGACCTGCCGGTCTGCCTGGACACCAGGAACAACCAGACGACGATACCGATGCTGCTGGACGATGACACGTGGGACAGCGGCGAGCCGGCGTACGACTTCCTGAACCCGGTCGTGAACCGCGACGGCACCGTCATCGCGCTGGTCACCGATCGCCCGTTCGACGAAGACGACGACAACGGCCTGGCCGATGTCTACGTCTTCGAGTCTTCCGGGCTGAACACTCCGCAACGCGTCAGCATCCTGCCGGACGGCAAAAGCGTCGACTGCGAAAGCCATCAGCCGGTACTCAGCGCCGACGGTTCTATGGTCGCGTTCACGTCGTGCTCGGCGCTCGGATTCACCGACGGTATCACCGAAGACCAGATCATCTACCTGTTCAACCGTCGGGCTTCCACACTCACGGCATTGATGCCGACCAACCCGCCTTCGACTCCGGCCGAGGACATGGTCGAGTGGGGAAACGGATGGCGTCCGTCGATCTCCGCGGACGGAAGGTACGTGTCGTTTGAGCAGTACATGGATGGCGAGTGGGGAATCCTGGTCTGGGACCTGGAGCGCGACATGTATGCTCCGGTCGTCAACGGACACATCTTCGACGCGTCCGACCCGGACCTGTACCGCGGGGCCGCCGGCGGCATGATCTCGGCCGATGGCACGACGATCCTGTTCGCGGCCTACACCAGCTTCTGGCAGCAGTGGTCGCGATACACGCTGTTCGTCACCGCAAATCCGCTGTTCCAGGTACCGCCCGTGGAATGAACCGAGGCGTCATCGCCACTTGGTCAGAATCTCGGGCTGATCATCGGTAATCAGAACCGTGTGTTCCCAGTGCGCCGCGGGGCTGTGATCCGCCGCGATTACGGTCCATCCATCGATAAGAATCTTCACTTTTTCCTTGCCCAGCATAAACATCGGCTCGATGGCCAGCGTCATGCCGCGCCGCAGGATCGGACCGGTTCCCGGAACCCCGTAGTTCGGGATGCCCGGGTCCTCGTGCAGACTGCGCCCGACTCCATGGCCGCAGAATTCGCGAACAATCCCCAAGCCTTCCGACACGGCCCAGCTCTCAACCGCGAACGATATGTCATGCAGTCTGTTTCCGGGCCTGGCCTTCTCGATCCCGGCGTACAGGGCGCGACGCGTTGTCTCGTCCAGCCTGACAACGTCCGGGTCGGCCTTGCCGGCGATCCTCGAAAACGCGGAGTCAGCGTAGTACCCCTTCCAGATCACGCCACAGTCGACGCTGACAATGTCGCCATCCTGGACCACCCGCCTGCGCGAGGGAATTCCGTGGATGATTTCTTCGTTGATCGATATGCACGCAACGGCCGGGAAAGGCCTGGCGCCGCGCGTCATGCCAGGCTGACCGCGGAAGGCCGGCTGGCATCCCGCCGCCGCGATCTGCTTTTCCGCCCACTCGTCCAGTTCACCCGTGCTGACCCCGGGCACAATCCGTTCGTGCATCCCCTGAAGCACATCGGCCAGGATACGGCCGGCCTCGCGCATCAGTTTCATCTCGGCATCGGACTTAATCAGGATCACCGCTTTCCGCCTCTTCAAAGTCCGGTGCTACACTAGCACCCGGCCGCATGGTTTCGCAAGGAGCCGGATGAACCGACAGGGCTGGCGCGTCGCATCGTTTTTCAACCCATCCGAGAATAACCGGGTTCATTGCACCCTGTGCCCGCATGGCTGTGTCATCCCCGACACCAAGGCGGGCGACTGCCTGATCAGATGCAACGATAACGGGGTTCTGTACACGACGGTCTGGGGCAGGCCGGGTGAGATCTCGGTCGGCCCGATCGAGGAAAGACTGCTTTTCCACTACCTTCCGGGCTCGCGGGTCTTTTCGATGGGAACCCCCGGATGCAACATGGACTGTTCTTTCTGTCCATGTCACGAGCTTGCCCGGTCGGAAGCGCCGGACATGGTCCAGCTCGAGATGGGACCCGACAGGATCGTCGATGCGGCCCAGTCCAACCGCTGCCGGGCAATCGCCTTCGCCTTCAACGAACCGGTGGTCTACGCCGAGTATCTGATGGAGATCAGCGCGGCCGCCTCGCGGGCGGACATCAGGTCGGTGGCTGTCACGAACGGCTTCATCACGCGGTCGGCCATCAGGGACGTTTTCCGGCACGTGTCCGCCGCGATCGTCGAGATCAAGGCGTTCGACCCGACCTTCTACCGCGAGCAATGCCGCGCCACTTTGACCGATGTTCTTCACGCCACTGTCGAGATGGCCGAGTTGGACATCCA
>JAGOFO010000268.1 GCA_017997155.1 Myxococcota bacterium | reverse complement strand
ACGAGAACCTCCGAGTATAGATGCTCCCAAAGTATTGTAGCTGAGGGCATGTCGCAGTCAAGGCTGTCGCCGCTTATTTCTGGAGTTTACGGACGAGGGTTTCCATGTCGGCGTCGGAAGTCTTTTCAGTCACCGCGACCAGTATGCAGTCGGCAAGGTCCTGACGGAAGAATCCGAGGGCAAGGCCGGGCACGATGCCTTGGTCGGCCAGTTCCCGCACACGCGCCTCGGCGTCGCGGCCAATCCGGACAACGAATTCGTTGAAAGTCGGGCCCGCGAAGGGAAGTTCAAAGCCGGCATCCCTGAGCAGACCTTTCAGCTTCTCTGCCTTGACATGGTTCAGCATGGCAAGCTTCGGATATCCGTTGCGACCGAGCAGCGACATATAGATGGCAACCGCAAGGCCGCACAGCGCTTCGTTCGAGCAGATGTTCGAACTGGCGCGCTCGCGCCGGATGTGCTGTTCGCGCGCGGCCAGGGTCAACACGTAGCAGCCGTTGCCCTGACTGTCCCTGGTCATGCCGACCAGTCTTCCGGGCATGCCCTTGACGAAGTCGTGCTTGACGGCAAACATCCCGATGTACGGTCCACCGAACGCGAGAGGAAGTCCCAGGGACTGGCCTTCACCGGCGCAGATGTCCGCGCCGGCCTTGCCGGGCGGCTGGATCAGTCCGAATGCCATGGCCTCGGTGAACGTCGCGATCGCAAGTGCGCCACCTTCATGGGCGAGATCGGCGAACGCCTGGAAATCCTCGACGATTCCAAGGAAGTTCGGCGTCTGAACCACAATGGCGGCGACGGTGTCGCCCATCATCTCCGCGGCGGCTTTCAGATCGGTCGATCCGTCGACGCCCGCGGGTATCATCTTGATCTCCGCCGGGTTCATGTACGTCTTCATTACGTCCACGTACTGCGGATGGACCAGGGAAGAAACCAGCACGATCCTGCGGCGCGTGTTCTTCTGCGCCATCAGGCAGGCTTCCGCCAGGGCCGTGGCCCCTTCGTACATGGAGGCGTTCGAGACGTCCATCCCGAGTATCTGCGTGACGATGGACTGGTATTCGAACTGGGCCTGCAGCGTTCCCTGCGAGAGTTCGGGCTGATAGGGCGTGTAGCCCGTCAGGAACTCGCCCCGGCCGGTCAGATGGTGAATCGCCGCTGGCACGTAGTGGTTGTAGGCACCGGCGCCCAGAAAGGTCGGCACCTGGTCCACAGTCCTGTTACGCGCGGCAAGGTCCTTCATGTAAGCAAGGACGTCGGCCTCGGACATCGATTCGGGCAGCTTCAGGCAACCCTTCACCTTGAAGTCCGAAGGGATGACCGAGAACAATTCCTCGACTGAAGAAACCCCGATGACCTTGAGCATCTGGGCTACTTCGGCATCCGTGTGCGGAGTGAAATCCATGGCGGAATCTCCCTCTGAATCGGCGCACCGTGACCCTGGGGCCAGGCGCCCGTCCAGTCGATTGTTCCGGACCTATTCGTCTTCGAGCCGTCCGAGGTACTCTTCGTAATCCTCGGCCGTCATGAGCTCATCGAGCTGTTCCATGTCGCCCACTTCGACGCGCACGAGCCAGCCTTCTTCGTAGGGATCCGTGTTGATGACGCCCGGGTCTTCCTCGATCAGCTCGTTGTTCTCGACAACCACGCCCGTGATCGGAGCGAAGAACTCTGAGGACGCCTTCTGGGAATCGATCATGCCGATCGGCTCGCCCTTTTCGATCTCGTCCCCGACTCGAGGGGCCTCGACACTGACGATCTCGCCCAGATGGTCCTGAGCGTAATCGGTGATACCTATCGAAACGATGTTGTCCTCTTCAACCTTCACCCACTCGTGGCTGTCGGTGAACCTGTAATCCTTGGGGATCGACATCAGAACCTCCTTGCGTCAACTCGTCAGCCGGACCGTCGGCGTCCCCTGCTGGACGTCGGACGGATGTCCGGACAAAGCCAGATCAAATCAGCGCGCCCTTTTCAGGATCGGCGCATCCACAACCTTCGCCACAGTGCGGCGAAGCCCCATAAGATCGATCTCGATCGTCGAACCTGTCTGGTTGAACGGCGGCTTCACATAGGCGATGCCGATAGGCACCTTCATGCTGGGCGACATGGTGCCGCTGGTCACCACGCCGATTTCCTCGTTTCCGGAGAACACTTTGTAACCGTGGCGCGGAACGCCCTTGCCCTCGACAACGAAAGCGATCAAGTGGCGCTTCAGGCCTTCCTGCTGCTGCTTGAGCATGAAGTCGCGGCCGATGAAATCGCCCTTGTCGAACTTTACCGTCCACTGAAGACCGGCTTCGAGGGGGCTCGTCGTGTCGTCGATATCATTGCCGTACAGGCAGTACTTCATCTCGAGACGAAGCGAGTCGCGGGCTCCGAGACCGATCGGTCCGACACCGAGGTCGGCGCCCTTGGCCATCAGTTCCTGCCACAGAGCCACGACGACGTCGTTTGGAATGTAGAGTTCACCGCCCGCCTCGCCGGTGTAACCGGTGGTCGCAACCAGGACCTCGTGGCCGCGGTAGTCCATCGCCTGGAACCAGAACGGCTTCATCGCCAGAACGTCCTTGCCGAAGACGCGGGCCAGCAGTTCCGGAGCCTTCGGGCCCTGGACGGCGATCTGCGAGTAGCGATCCGACAGGTCGGTCACGTCGCATTCACCGTGGGTCTGCTCGACGAACCACGCGTAGTCCTTGTCCTTGTTCGACGCATTGACGCAGACGAACCATTCGGTGTCTGACTTCTTGTAGAAGATCATGTCGTCCACGATGCCGCCGTCGGCCCTGCACACCGGAGTGTACACGGCGCGTCCCGGCTTGGCGGTCGCGACGTTGTTCGTGGTCAGACGGGTGACGACCTCGGCCGCGCGGGGGCCCGAGAATACAATCTCGCCCATGTGGCTTACAT
>JAGOFO010000055.1 GCA_017997155.1 Myxococcota bacterium | reverse complement strand
CGGGGGCTTCTTCGTCCATCCTCTTTCCCATAGCCCTACGTCCTGCTCTTGCCCTCGCCATCATACTCCTCCATACGGGACATTATCCCGCTGCAAAAGTGTCAACCTTGTTTGGGGGGACAAGACACTTTATCAGGCATTACCGTCCGGCTTCCGGGATGATGGCCACGGTCCGCTGGCCCAGATAAACATCGCCGCCGTCGATGGCAGCCTGATCCTGACCGGACCGGGCGAGGCGCTCAATATGAAGTTGCCATTGCCCGACGGCACGATCCTGGACATCCCGGTCGAGGGAGTGCGCATTCAGGCCAACATCGACCTTACCGAAACCACCAGGCTGCGTTCGGAAACGTTCGAAGCCCAGCTTGGCGGCTATGTGCGCCTGGCCAGCGTGGTCGACGAGGTCAACCGGCAGGCACAGGGATGCGCGTGCGCGGGTGTCGTTGAAAACGTCCAGCCGGCCGAACTGGTGTTCGACGCCGGCGTCCTGACCGCGCGATGCGTTCAGTCCTATGACGACCAGGCGTGCACCGAGGCCACCGACGGCAAGGTCTGCAGCAATCTGACCTCAACCTGCGTCGCGCTGATGGTGATGAGCACGCTCGTGGACGTGACCTCGGGCAAGACGAAGAACCAGGACGGGCAGGCAGTCCCCGACGCGCTGTCCCTGTCGATATACGTTGACCTGGCGCCGGCGGAACTGGCGGTTCCGACGCTGGCTCCCGACTTCGGCGCCATACCCGACTCCTGGCGGAACATTCCCGAGGCTGACATCGCCCAGGATTACCTGCCTGTCAGACTGGGCGTCCTGATCAACGACTACTACGACCCGACAGTCGACCCGCTGATCACCGCGGTCACACAGGGCGACGCGGGTGGACAGGTCGCGGTCGGGGCGGACGGACGCCATCTCGTGTACACGCCTCAGTCCGGCTATTACGGTATCGATCACTTCTCATACACTATCGCCGACCCATCCTCGAACACTGCGACGGCCTCGGTCGAGGTCAGGATCTCCACGTTCGGGTCACTGACCTGCGACTCCGAGCCGCAGAACTACTGCGAACAGTTCTGCAGGCACGAATCGACATGCGATCCCGACAACTTCGGGCCACTGACGAATCTGGAAGACTGCATCAACAACTGCTACGAGAACGAAACCGCGGTGATGTACATTTCCAGCGATTGCGGGCGCGCGCACACATGCATGGAACACTGCCGCGTCAACCTCCCGTGCAACATGAGCGACGACTTCGACCAGGCGGTGAACACCCTGAAGCAGGGTGGCGAACTCACTGAGAAGATGCCTTGCGGTGGATGGATACAGGCGCACGTTCAGCAATGCGGGGAATGTGATCCCGGCACCTTCGGCGAATCGTGCGCGCCCTGCCCCTACGGAGCGGATCTGATCTGCAACGGAATCGCCGAGTGCGACGACGGCACCGGGGGCAGCGGCAAGTGCATCTGCGGAAACGGTCTTGAATACCTGTCCGGGGAATGTGTCGACATCGACGAGTGCGCCCTTGTGCCACCAGTGTGCGGATCTCTGGGGTACTGTTTTAATCGATTCACCACCTACTCCTGCTACTGCCCCGACGAGTACGTCTTCGACCCCGCCAGCGGAGACTGCGTCGAACGGATCACCCCCTGCGATCCGAATCCCTGCCTCCAGGACCTGAATACCGAAAGCACGGCATGTACTTTGAACCCTCTATTGGCCGTTGAATTCGAGTGTGACTGCCGGGAGATGTACGAGTGGGACGGCGAAGTCGGCGCCTGCAGAACCGCGGGCATGCCCTGTGGGCCCAACCTCTGCGAGAGGAATCCCCACTCGACCGGAGACTGCTTCCCAGGGGAGGGAATGAGCTTCTCCTGCGGTTGTCGAATCGAGGATGGATACTTCTGGAACTGGGAACTGAAGGCATGCGTGGATCCGTGCCAGACCATTGACTGCGCCGCCGACCCGAACAGCACCGGTGTCTGCACCGTGCCAAGCGTCATCGGGATGCCGGAGTGCATCTGCAATGACGGTTACTCCTTCAACTACACACTGATGCGATGCTGGGATCCGGAACTGCCATGCGGCATCTCGCCATGCTCGCTCATCGAACATGCGGTGGCGGACTCATGCACATCCTCAAGCTACGGCACCTTCGACTGCGACTGCCAGACCGGATGGAGATGGGAGGAAGTCTCCACGAGCTGCACCGATCAACCCGCGAAGTGATTCTCCTTCTCCGCGTCGCCTGCACGTTTGACGAAAAATCCGCTTGAAGTAGGATAGGGGCGGCATTTTCACGGAGCTGTCTTAAGATGCGCAAGTTCGAATCGGTCGGAATCGCGGTCCCGGACGTGCTGCTGCCCGCCGACGCCAATGCGGCCCAACGCTGGGCGGTGGTGGCGTGCGACCAGTACACGTCGCAGCCGGAGTACTGGGAACAGGTCAAAAAGACGGTCGGTAACGCCCCGTCCACACTCAACATCATCTATCCAGAGGTATTCCTTAACGAGCCCGAGGCCGACAAGGAAAACCGCATCGGGTCAATCCACCGATCGATGCGCGAATACCTGGACGGTGGTCTGTTTGAATCGCGCGAGGGGCTGATCTACGTCGAGCGCACCGTCGAGGGCCGCACGCGGCGCGGACTGATGGCTTGCATAGATCTTTCGGCGTACGACTACAACCGCGGTTCCACGACGCTGGTGCGCGCCACGGAAGGCACCATCCTGGAACGGATTCCGCCGCGGGTTCGCATCCGCAAGGGAGCTCCGCTCGAACTCCCGCATATCCTGATTCTGATCGACGACCCGGCCGATTCGATGATCGGTCCGCTTCAGGCGGCCAGGAACGGGATGAAGAAGCTGTACGATTTCGAGCTGATGCAGGGCGGCGGGCATCTGGCGGGATTCCTTGTCGACGACCCTGCCCTGGAAAACGGCGTGATCGACGCACTGAAAGCCCTCTCCGATCCGGCCGGATTCCAGGCTAGATACGATCTGCCCCAGAAAATGCCGGTTCTGCTTTTCGCGGTCGGCGACGGCAACCACTCACTGGCCACGGCCAAGGCAATCTGGGAAGAGGCAAAAGCCAACGGCGCCGGACCCGACAGTCCGTTGCGCTGGGCACTGGTCGAACTGGAAAACGTTCACGACAACGCACTGGTGTTTGAACCGATCCACCGCGTGCTGTTCGATGTGGACAGCCATCGCCACATACTGGACGAGTTCGACCGGTTCTACGCCAGCAAGGTCAAGCGTGTCCCGGTCGCCGATCTGGCCGCGATGAAGGCGCTTGTGGCGTCGTCAGACCGTCGGACGCACCGGATCGGCACGGTCTGTGAGAAGGGCTGCATGGTCCTGGAAGTCACGGACTCCGGGGCCGGACTGCCGGTCGGCACACTTCAGGCATTCCTGGATCCGTTCGTGAAGGGCGGCGGCGCCCGCGAGATCGACTATGTTCACGGCGCGGACGTGGTCGACAGCCTCGGACGCAAACCGGGCAACGTTGGATTCTTCCTGCCGGCCATGGACAAGAACGACCTGTTCCGCTCTGTCCTGCTGGACGGCGTGCTGCCACGCAAGACCTTCTCCATGGGCGAGGCCCACGAAAAGCGCTTCTACATGGAGTGCCGTCGAATCGGATAAACGTCCGTTCGAAAACGACCTTGCCCTCTACCCTCGCGAACCACATGTCGGAGCCTTGTCATTGTTTGACTCCAGAGGCTAAAATCCGTTCATTCAGTTCATCAGCGACAAAATGGTTTTCGCAAGTCTGTTGTTTCTCGCGATCTTCCTGCCGATCAACCTGATCGGATACTACCTGCTGCGAACCACCAGGTTGCGCAACGCGTGGCTGATCCTGTCGTCACTGGTCTTCTACGCCTGGGGCGAGCCAATCTGGATAACGCTCCTGATATTTTCCACGCTTATCGACTACATTCACGGGCTTCTGGTTCAACGTTTCAGGGGGCAGTTTCTCGCGAAGCTCTTTGTCGTCTCATGTCTCTTCATCAACCTCGGCCTGCTCGCAACATTCAAATATGGCGGATTCATCGTCGAAAACGTCAATTTTCTACTCGGCACGTCCTTCGGAGCGCCGTCATTTTCCCTGCCGATTGGCATCTCGTTCTACACATTCCAGTCAATCAGCTATGTGCTCGACGTTTACCGGGGCGATCACCCGGCCCAACGTTCGTATCCCAAGTTCCTGCTGTTTGTCAGCATGTACCACCAGCTTGTGGCGGGGCCTATCGTCCGCTATTCCCACATCGCCGCCGAGATCGATAACCGCGTGAACACCTTCAAGGATTTCTCGTCGGGCGTCTCCCGTTTCTGTCTGGGACTTTTCAAAAAAGTGGCAATCGCCAATGTCGCCGGGGAGCTGGCGCACAGATTTCTTGACGCGGACCTCACATCCCTCTCGGCGGGCGAGGCGATGTTTGGACTTTTCGCGTTCAGCATCCAGATCTACTTCGATTTCTCGGGCTATTCGGACATGGCCATCGGTCTGGGTCGAATGTTCGGGTTTCACTATCACGAGAACTTCAACCACCCCTACATCGCGAAAAGCGCGACCGAATTCTGGCGACGATGGCACATCTCGCTCGGCACGTTCTTTCGAGACTACGTCTACATTCCCATGGGCGGACGAAAGCGCCGCATATACCTGAACCTGTTCGTAGTCTGGTTTCTGACCGGCCTCTGGCACGGCGCGAGCTGGAACTTTGTCCTGTGGGGCGTGTTCTACGGTCTTCTCATCTCAATCGAAAAGGCCTTCCTCGGAAAGCTCCTGGACAGGCTTCCCGGAATCGTCGGCCATCTCTACCTTTTGACGGCGGTTCTCTTCGGATGGGCCATCTTCTACTTCGTCGACATCGGCAGGCTGGGAGATTTCCTGGGAGCGATTGCGGGACAGAATCCCGGTCCCCTGATCGGCCGGGAGGTCATGGTGGTGATTTCTGATCACGCCATCTGGCTCGCACTCGCAATTGTCATGTGCACTCCATGGCCGGAAAGGGTGTTGCGCGGACTCGTCGGTCCCGAGGCCGGGGGAGGGCTCGCCGGCATCGGCGATGGTCTGCGGATCGGATTCAACGCGCTGGTCCTGTTCATATGTGTCGCAATGCTGGTCGGCGGAACGTACAACCCGTTTTTGTACTTCAGATTTTAGATTGAAAGGACTCTGACATGAGTGAGAAACACCTCCTGTCGCACCGTTTAAATTCGCTGCTTTTCGTCGCGGTTCTGGTCGTTATGTGCGTGTCGTTTCTTGCAATGGGCGGCTCGGAGCGGGTGGACATGAACGAAAACCGCAAGCTCGCGGACATGCCGACCCTTTCGAGCGACACGGTATTCAACGGTGTCTTCGCCGACGGGGTCGAGGCGTATGTGGCCGATCATTTTCCGCTCAGGCAGGCCTTCCTCGGGGTGAATTTCGCCCTGCGCGAAAATCTTGGATTCAGCCTGGGTGACGTGAAGGTTTACAACGACGAGGAAACGACCGCCGAGGCACTGGCCTCCGAAGAGGGTATGGACGAAGCCGTGAACGCCGCGATCACACCTGAAGCGAAAACAGACTCTGGCGAAAAGCCGGAGCCGGTGTTGCTGGCATCGAATCAGAAAGCCGGGGTCGTGGCACCGCCTGCTGCCGGGGATGAACGCGGACAAGGCAGAGTCACCGTCAGCAAAAGAGTGGTCATACATAAGGGACGTGCCATGCGTGCCTTCACGGGAAAGCCGGAAAACTCGGCTGGGTGGGCCAACGTGCTGAACACCTACCGCCGCGATCTGCCCGCAGGCGTTCAACTTTACGCGATGATGATTCCCACGGCATCCGAATTCTACTGGCCGAAGGACGCGCCCGTGGCGACCATGTCGGAGAAGGCATTCATCGATGCGGCATATTCACGGCTCGACCGTGGGATCATCCAGGTGGACTCGTACTCCGAGCTCAAATCCCACACGGCCGACCCGATCTATTTCAGAACGGACCATCACTGGACGGGACTGGGCGCCTACCACGCGTACACGGCGCTTTGCCGCTCGGCAGGTCTGAAGCCGATGTCACTCGATTCGATGCAGAAGAAGTCCCTTCCAAAGGGGTGGCTGGGCTCGCATCACACAGTCACCCGGGATGCTTCTCTGCGAAAGAATCCCGACAAGGTGGAGTACTGGATTCCTCCGGTCGAAACCCAGGTGTTCAAGTCATTCCACGTGTCGCAACGAGGCTCGAAGATTCCTCTTCTGGCGGAAAATGAGCGTGGCTACGGGGTCTTTCTGGGCGCCGATCATACGCTGGTGACGATCCGGACCGGGCTGAACAACGGACGCAGGGCCCTGGTTGTGCGCAACTCTTTTGGAAACCCGCTTGGAGTCTTCATGGCGGCCAGCTTCGAACTGGTCAGCATGGTGGACTACCGCTACTACAAGGGAAGCCTGCTGGAAATAGTGGAGAAACAGGATATTACGGACGTGATGATTCTGTCGGGCGCGCCATCCGCCAATTCGCCGGACCACTACCAGCGCATCCTGAGACTGCTGCACGGATTGCCACAACCGAAAACCAGAACCGCCCCGCTGGCTTGTCTGTAAAACGAAACCCGACCTGACTGTCTTTGGAGAAGCTGGACACGAGGGTCGAATCGACCCTCACTTGATTCAGACGCGCCTGGTGGCACGGCCCGGCTGGACGGCCGCCTTGAAGCGCAGTTCCGGGTGCTCCTTCAGCGCCCGGTTCATGGCCCATTCGGTCGTGAAAAGAACCAGCGGCCGTTCCTCGATATCCTGAAGACAGATGCTGTACCCGGGCTGCTCCAGCCTGGAGAGGGGAACGTCGCCCTCGACCCAGCGGGCATGTTCGTATGGAAGTGGCTCGAACTTCACCTGGACGTTGTATTCCGACAGAAGACGATGCTGGGTCACCTCGAACTGAAGGACGCCGACGGCGCCCAGAACCGGCTCGCGTTCCATGCGGTCCCGATCGTAGAAGATCTGTACGGCGCCCTCTTCCGACAATTCCTCGAGCCCCTTCTTCAACTGCTTGCGCTTGCCCGGATCGATCTCGCGGACGCGGACAAAATGTTCCGGCGAGAACCTGGGCACGCCCTCGAACTCGAACACCTCGCCCTCGCAGATCGTGTCGCCAATCCGAAGTTGCCCGGGGTCCCACAGCCCGATGACGTCGCCGGAATAGGCCTCGCCTACCTGGATTCTCTCCTGGGCCAGGAACTGGAACGTCCGGCCTATCGAAACCGGCTTTCCTGTTCGGGCCAGCTTCACGTCCAGATCTTTCGTGTACCTGCCCGAGCAGATCCTGGCAAACGCGATCCTGTCGCGATGACGCGGGTCCATGTTCGCCTGAATCTTGAATACGAAGGCTGAGAATCCAGGTGAATCAGGCGCGATCGGCCCGACGCTGCTGGCCCGCTCGCGTGGCGGTATGGCCAGATTCACAAACTCGTCCAGAAACGGTTCGACGCCAAAGTTGTTCATGGCGCTGGTGAAGAACACCGGGGTCAGGCGTCCGGACCTGAATGTCTCTTCGTTCCAGGATGCGCACGCGCCGTCGACCAGTTCCAGGTCCTCCATCAAACGGGCGTGGGCGTTTGCGCCCAGCGATGTCTTGAACGCGGAATCATTGACGTCACCAACGGTCATCGGTGCCTGCACCGAACCGCCGATCACGCGCTCGAAGCGAAGCATCCGCCCCTTGCGACGGTCAAAAACCCCCTGGAACCCCGACCCGGACCCTATCGGCCAGTTGAAGGGGTGACATGGAATGCCCAGGACATCCTCGATCTCGTCGAGCAGTTCCACGGGGTCGCGTCCAGGACGGTCCAACTTGTTGATGACGGTAACGATCGGGATTCCCGACATGCTGCATACGCGAAACAGCTTGATGGTTTGAGGCTCGACGCCCTTCACGCTGTCTATCAACATGACAGCGGTATCGGCGGCCGCCAGGGTGCGGTAGGTATCCTCGGAGAAGTCGTTGTGACCGGGGGTGTCCAGCAGGTTCATCCTGCGGCCGGCGTAGTCGAACTGCATGACGCTGGTGGTGATCGAAATACCGCGCTGCCGCTCAAGTTCCATCCAGTCGCTGGTTGTCTGCCGTCCAGCCCTGTTCTGTTTCACCGAACCGGCCAGATGGATCGCCCCGCCGTACAGAAGCAACTTCTCGGTCAGGGTTGTTTTTCCCGCGTCAGGGTGCGAGATGATGGCAAACGTGCGCCGTTTCGCGATCTCGTGCCTGGCGGTGGAGAGTTCGGCTTCAGTCACGGGTCACCTGCTTCAACAAAATCAGCAATGCGGTCTGGGGACCGGAAATCCCGGCTCCCAATCGCTGCGGCATTTTAAACATATCGGCGCCGGATTCAACCGCCGAATGCTCTGGTGCGCCGAACAGCTCAGGGGCAAACCACGTCGTGTGGATAAATTGTCATACTCAACCGTAGACCAATATATAATCAAGTACTTGATTCAGAATTCGGAATACTGATGACGACTGGACGAATCATCTGCAAATCTACTGTTCTGATGGCATCGCTGGCGGTGCTGTGGACGATTGGCACCGGTCGGGCCACAGCCCGGACTTCGGCTCCGGACAGCGGTCCAGGGCCATCAGACGCCGACCAGATCATTCCGGCTGACATGACCGAAGCGGCCGACGGTCAAGAGCATCGAGTTCTGTTCATCAACTCCTACCACCAGGGATACGAGTGGTCCGACTCGCTTGCAACTGGCGCCATGCAGGTGTTCAAACAGGTCGAACCCACGGTGAAGATCTACGTCGAATCGCTCGATTCCAAGCACTTCGAACTGACACAGGAACGCAGCGAGGCCGAGTTCAGGCGAATGCTGGAAAAGTACGGTACCGACTTTTTTGACGTGGTGCTTGTTTCGGACGACCCTGCACTGGATTTCATGAAGAAGTACCGGGACAGTCTTACCCCGGGACGACCGGTCGTGTTCTGCGGCGTCAACATGATGTTGTCTTCCAATTCCAATTTGCCTGTCGATTTCACCGGCATCACCGAACCGTTCGACTACAAAGGTATTGTCTCGATGGTACGCGGGCTCTTCCCGGAACGCCGAACCGGGTACCTGATCGTCGACAACTCGCTCACGGGAAGAAATATCATCGAGTCGGCCAGGAAGCTCGAGGCCCAGTTGCCTGGAACGCACCTTCGAATTCTGGACGGCAGCGCGCTGTCACACAATGATCTTCTGCGGGAACTGAAGGGTCTGGGTCACGACGCCTTCGTCATCATCGGGGTCTGGCAATCCGATCGCAACAACCGATACCTCACTGTTTCCGAGGCGTTCCGGGACATCTCAAATGCCAGCGCCGCGCCGGTCTTCGTCATTCTCCGCACGCCTGCCTCGCTCGGCTTCGCCGGCGGCTCGGCCATCTCCGGCGTTCATCAGGGCCGCGAGGCCGCCAGGATGGTTCTAGAAATCCTTCAAGGCCATCGCGTCTCGGACATGCCGATCAGCAACGACAACAGATACGACAAGATGCTCAATCGCCGCCAGCTTGAGACACGATGGGGAATCGTGTGGGAAAATCTGCCGGCGGAACTGAAGTCGATTCCAGACTCATTCCCGACCGAGACAGTCCTGAGCCCGGTCTCCGAACTGAATCTTACGCGCGAGGAATCCAGCTTCGTGGCGATGAGTCCACCGATTCGCGCCCTCATCGTTGACGAACCGCCCCTGATGATTCCCGGCAACACGCCGCGCGGAGTTTTTATTGAATACCTCAATCAGGTGGGCATACGCACGGGACTTGAGTTCGAATGGGTTGAATGCAAACTCGGTTACTCAGAGTGCATAAAACTGGCGGCCGAACAAGGTATGGTCGTACCGGGACTGACCGATTCCGTCGACCTGAAAGACCGGTTCAGCTTCGGGCTTCCATTCGCCAGGATCCGGACGATGGCGTTCATCCTCAGGGACTCCTCGTTGTTACTTGGCCTGAACAACCTCAAAGGGGCGAGGATCGCGGTTGGGGGCAACGGCTACCTTGCAAAAAGTCTTCCGGATTACATCCTGGACGCACGGATACAGACGTTCGATTCTTCACGGCTGGGTCTGCAGGCACTCCACGACGGTTCGGTAGACGCATTCATCGGAAGCGCGTCCACCAGCAGCCTTCTGATCGACGAACTCGGATACTACGATATCGTGCCGGCAGCGATCACCGGGCTGCCCGAAATCCCGGTCACTATCGCCGTGCCGATTGACATGCCTATCCTGTCCTCTGTTATCGAGAAGGGCATCGCATCGATGCCGCCGGACAGTTTCGATCAAATCAGAAATTCCTACATCAGCCGCATCGACAGGATCGGGTTCAGTTCGCAGGAAGTCCTCAAGATGATGCTGACGATCGCGCTGGTCTTCCTGACGCTGGTCACAGTCCTGCTTATCCGGGCACGCGCCCTGAAAAACGCGTCACGACGCAGGGAACTGAATCTGCGCGTCATCCTGGATTCCATTGACGAGGCGGTCATCGGGACAAACACCAACGACATCGTCAGACACATGAACCCGGTTGCGTGCACGATGACTGGCTGGAACGAGTCGGAAGCGACAGGCATGCCGTTGGACAGTGTGTTGAAACTTGCCGACCTGGAGACGGGCGAAAGGTTTGAACTCAGTACCGCCATATCGTCCGGACAGGAACAGCACAAGGCCCAGAACAGCAGAATTCAGCTTACGGCGAAGAACGGCAACAAATACCTTGTGGACGGCGCAACATCGCCCATCAAGGGAATACATGGAGAGAACCTGGGCCGTGTCGTGGTGTTCCGCGATGTCACCAGACGGGTCCAGATCCAGGCCCATCTTGAGCAGTCCCGCAAGCTGGAGGCCATCGGCCAGCTGGCTGGCGGCGTCGCCCATGATTTCAACAACATGCTGAGCGCGATTCAGGGATACACGGAACTGATTCTGAAAAAGACGACGCCTGACAGCAACGAAAACGAGTACTGCCGGCGGGTTCTGGGTGCCACCGAGCGCGCGGCCGGGCTGACAGCCAAACTGCTCGATTTCGCAAGGAAAGGCAAGGGACTGTCAACACCCATCGACATACACGAATCGATCAGGTCCTCGCTTGCCCTGCTTGAGCGCAGCCTGGACAAGTCGATTGTGATCACGTCATCGCTGGAGGCGAAAAACCCGCTAATCATCGGCGATCCGAGCCAGATCCAGAGCATCATCCTGAACCTGTGCGTTAATGCCCGCGACGCCATGGCGGGCGGTGGACGGCTGGACATCAGTACCAGCAACGTGATGCTCCAGGAAGCGGATTGCCGCGACACGGAGTTCCAGTTGACCCCCGGCGAGTACGTCCTGATCAACGTGCACGACACCGGTAGCGGGATTCCTCCGGAAGTGATGAATCACATCTTTGAACCATTCTATACAACAAAGGATGTTGGGAAGGGCACGGGTCTGGGTCTTGCCGCTGTACACGGCGCCATCGTAGAACACGCCGGGTCGATCAAGGTATACAGCGAACCTGGCAACGGCACTCTGTTCAGCATCTTCCTGCCGGTCAGCCAGACCAGAATCGTGCAACCTAAGCCTGCCGCGCCGTTATCGCGGACCCACTCCGGCAAGGTGCTTGTCGTCGAGGACGAAGAACTGGTGCGCAACATGTCCGAGGTCATGCTCAAGGAGATCGGTTTCGAGGTTCTGACCGCCAGTAACGGGGTTGAGGCAATCGAAGTCTTCCGCCAGCACATGAACGAGATCCGATTTGTCCTGATGGATGTAATCATGCCGGAGATGGACGGTATGAACGCCATGCTCGCGATCCAGAAAATCCGGCCTGACACCACGTTCGTCATCATGTCGGGCTTCGCGTTCGAGCATCGGCGCGACGAGTTCATGAAGGCTGGCGCTTGTGGCTTCATCGCCAAGCCATTCAGGAACCATGACCTGATCACAGTCGTCGAGGACTGTCTGTCGTGTGAAGGGGGCCGGGACGTCAAGGGCTGCCGGGACGATCAGGAACAGTAACGAAACTCCCGCTATCGGGCGGCTATCTCGCGAATCCGCTTCATTGCATCGTTCCAGAGCGACAATGCCCCGGCCTTACCCTGAAAGATGCCGCCACGACCGCCACCACGACCATCCATTGCCAGGGCGGCGGCCTGGCCGGCGGCATGTACCAGCTCATCCGGCCCTGCGACGACAAATACCCCGGAAGCCACGCCGCCCGTCAGCAGAATCAACCTGTCCGGACGCTCAAGTCTGAACCTCTCCGCCAGCAGTCTCAGAAACTCAGGGTCGGGCTCTTCTTCGTGCCACACGGCGACACCCTCGGAATCCGCCATTCGGACCAGGTCGTCCACGATCATCCCGGCCAGCCTTGAACGAAGCTGTCGACACATACCCTGGCTGTCCCGCAGACCATTCTGGAGCGCGGCAATCGAAGCAAGGAAGTCGGCCGGGCCCGTGGTCAACGCCGATCCCACTGCGGACTCGCGTTCAATATGACCTTCCATCAGGCGCCGGACCCTGCCCCCGGCCGCGTAGAACACGCGGATGCCACGAGTCAACTTCTCGGTCCCCAGAATCTTGATCACCTGAACCTGACCTGTCGAAGACACATGCGTTCCTCCACAGGTGTTGATATCGATTCCATCGATCTCGACCAGCCTGAAAGGGCCTTCAAGGCCTTCGGGAAGAAGCCGGCTCCTGACATTCATCACGGCCATCTGTTCACGCGTGACCAGGGAAGTCGACAAGCGCCGATCGTCCAGAACGACTTCGTTCGCCACGTCCTCGAGGCGCAACAGGTCCGCCCGCTCCACGGAGTCCATCTCGAACTCGATGTCGCAGAGCCCGGGGTTCATGTGGAAAGCGATCGTTTTGAATCCAAATCTGGCGCCGGCCAGCGCGGTCAGGATGTGCTGTGCCGTATGCTGCTGCATGTTGTCGAATCGCCGGGCCCAGTCCACTTCAACCGCCACTGTCCCCGAGACCGGTCCATCCAGCAGGTGAACTATCCCACCGTCCTGTGCGGCGCGAATCCCGACCACACGCCGATCGCCGACACTGCCGCCATCGGCAGGCTGCCCTCCCCCGCCGGGATACAAAACCGTCCTGTCCAGCACGACCTCCCAGCATCCCCGGGCCTCGACGCACCCGATCACCTGCGCGGTCACGCGTCTGGCGTACGAATCCGTCCTGCACAACAGCTCGGTTGCCATGAAACACCCCCTGAAGACGGATTCAGTCGATGGAGTACAGCGCGTTCACGAATTCGGACGCGTCGAAGGACCTGATGTCGGTAACAGCCTCGCCAACGCCGACGAACCAGACAGGAAGGTTCATGTCGCGCGCGATCGAGACCACCACACCACCCTTTGCCGTACCGTCCAGCTTGGACAACCCGATGCCGGTC
>JAGOFO010000267.1 GCA_017997155.1 Myxococcota bacterium | reverse complement strand
CGAGAGCCTTGCCGAGATTCTTCCCGAGGCGGCGCAAGTCGCCAGTATGTGGCGCCAGCAAAAGCATGACAGACAGGTCCGGCTGTACGCATGGGGCATCACCGGTATTCTGGCCGTCCTGGTCGGTTTGGTATTCATAGGATTGTATTCATGCTGAATAAGTCGAGTTCGCTGCTGTTCGTGGCCTGCGCGTTTCTTGTCGGCGCGGTCGCTTGCCAGGAGGTCCAGATGAAGTCCAGTCCGCTGACCGGTTCAGCCCATGAGAACATGCTGAAGGAACCGACGATTGAGACGTTCACGCTTCAGAACGGCCTGAAGGTGTTCATGGTCGTGGACCGCACGGCTCCGCTGGTGGCGGTGGACGTGAACTATCACGTTGGTTCGCGCAACGAAAAGACCGGGTCGACGGGATTCGCGCATCTGTTCGAGCACATGATGTTTCAGGGCTCGGAACACTACAACGACGACTACTTCAAACCGCTGCAGGATATCGGCGGCCAGGTGAACGGCGCGACCGGCACGGACAGGACGCGTTACTGGGAGATCGTGCCTTCGCCCTACCTGGAACGCGCGCTGTGGCTGGAGTCGGATCGGATGGGATGGTTGCCCGGGGCGATCTCGGATGAGAGCCTCGCGAACCAGAAGTCGGTGGTTCAGAACGAGCGACGTCAGAACTACGACAATCGGCCGTACGGCACGGTCTGGGAAAAGATGGCCCGCGTGTTGTATCCGCCGTCGCATCCATATTCGTGGCTGACGATCGGGTCGATGGAGGACATCGGTGCCGCCACGAAGGAAAACGTGCTGGATTTCTTCCGCACCTGGTATACGCCGAACAACGCGACCCTGGCGATCGTTGGCGACATCGACATCGAAAACACGAAGGAGCTGGTTCAGAAGTACTTCGGCGCCATTCCGCCCGGGCCCGCGGTTTCGTCCATAGCCAGGTGGCCGGTGACGCTTGATCACGACGTGGTGCTGGACATCGACGACCGCGTGCAGCTTCCCCGTGTGTGGATGACCTGGCCGACAGTGCCGGCGTTCGACGTTCACGAGGCTGCCATGGATGTGTTCGGGCGCGTGCTGGGCGGCGGCCGGACGTCTCGAATGTATCAGGAACTGATCTATCGGCGCCAGATCGCGCAGGACGCGATGGCGGGGCAGCGCAGTTCGCAGATCGCCGGCGTGTTCGACGTGGTCCTGACGCCCAGACCAGGGGTGGACCCGGTCGAGCTTGAAGGGCTGGCGATGGACGTCCTTTCCGATGCGCTTCAGGGCGGGATAACCCAGGCCGAACTGGACCGCGTCAAGGTTCAGGTGGCTTCGGATTTCGTCCGGGGGATCGAGAACATCGGCGGGTTCGGCGGACTGGCGGATCAGATAAACGCGTATCAGCACTACCTTGGAAAACCGGATTGTTTCCGGATGGATCTTCAACGTTATCTGGATCTTACGGTGCAGGATGTGAACAACGCGGCCAGGCGGTATCTGACGGGGCCGCGTGTGGTTGCCAGGGTCAGGCCAGCGGGCGACCTGGCTGCCGCGGACGCGGACGGCGTGGACAGGACCGGTTTGCCCGCACGGGGCGGCGACAGGCCGTTCGACCTGCCTGACAGGCAGTCTTTCGAACTGGCCAACGGCTTGAAAATCGTGGTGGTGCCGCAGTCCAGGCTGCCCCTGGTCGGTTTGATGCTGCTGGTTCCGGGCGGGTCGTCGGCGAATCCTTCGGGACGGCTGGGTCTTGCCTCGCTGCTGGCGAACCTGTTGTCCGAGGGCGCCGGCGGGCGCGACGCGACGGCATTCGCTGAAGCGGTCGAGGACACCGGCGGATCCCTTCAGGCAGAGGCCGACGCCGATTTCTGGTATGTGGGCGGATCCGTTCTGACCAGCAGGCTTCCGGACTTGCTTGGCCTGTTGGGCGACATGGTGGTCGAACCGTCGTTCCCGGCCGACGAGCTTGAACGTCAGCGGGCCGAGCGTCTGACGATGCTGCGCCAGTCGCTGGACATGCCGATGTTCAACGCGTCCATGGCGGCGATCCGCGCGGTCTTCGGGAAGCACCCTTATGGTTATCCGCAGTTGGGAACGCCGACAGACGTGCTGTCAATCACTAACGACGACGTTCGCGCCATGTACGGGCGCTGGTTCAGACCCGAGGATTCCGTGCTGGTCGTGGTCGGCGACGTGACCATGGAAGACATGCGGACCCTCGCGGGGGCAACGCTCGGGCGCTGGAAGGCTCCGGCGGAGCGCATGCCCGCGCCTGTCGTTCAGCCGACGCCCGTTTCTCCGTCCTTCACTGTGGTCGACATGCCCGGCGCGCAGCAGTCGGTCGTGATGGTGGCGGCCCCGGGGCCGGCCCGTTCGTATGGCGACACTGCCGCGATCGAGGTTCTGAACACGGCTCTGGGCGGTTCGTTCGTGTCGCGGCTGAACCTGAACCTGCGAGAGGACAAGGGATACACATACGGCGCCCGCACGATGTTCGACATGCGGCGTGCCGGCGGAATCGTGATGGGGTACGCGCAGGTCCAGACCGAGTTCACGGGCGCGACCGTGTACGAGATGCTTAAGGAACTGGACGAAATCGGGGATTCGCGCCCGCTGACCGACGCGGAACTGGCGTACGCGCGTGATTCGATCGTGAACGGTTACGCTGGACGTTTTGCGACCATCGACAAGATCGCCGCCGAGCTTATCGACACTTACGCGCACAATCTGCCCGAGGACTCGGTCGAAACGTTCCCTGGCCAGGTCGCCGCGGTTACGTCAGCGCAGGTCACGGCCGAGGCCGCCAGGTGGCTTGCGAATGAACAGGTCTCGATCATCGTGGCCGGGGATGCTTCAAAAGTGCTGGAGCAACTGAGTACGATTGTACTTCCGCTTGATGTCGTTGTCGTGGATCGCGAAGGAAAC
>JAGOFO010000266.1 GCA_017997155.1 Myxococcota bacterium | reverse complement strand
AACGGCTCCAGCCCGGATTCCGTCAAGATACCGTTAAGAGCCAGAAGCGTGCCGGCAGCATCGGATGACGCGCCACCAAGTCCGGTGCCGGACGGGATCCTTTTGATCAATCGTATGGTCACCCGTGGACGAAAACCGCCGAACCTGTCGGCAGCACGCGCCAGGAATTCCCTGGCGGCTCGAACCACGATGTTGTCCTCACCCTGTGGCGCCTCGAGAGTCACATCCTGTCCGTCCCCCGAAAGCACCAGATCGACCTGCTCATTCGGCGGACCGGCCCAGTGATCATCCATCTCGACGTCGACGCGGTCGAACCAAGGCAGACCGACCATCAGTCCGTCCAGATCGTGAAAACCGTCGGGACGCCTCCCGAGAACCTTCAGGCCAAGATTAAGCTTGGCCGGACAAATCACTGATATCATTGATATAATAATCCGGTTGAACAGAAATGAGATGGCTCATGCCGGTTCTCACGATGGCGCACGGAACGCCGGCGTTCCTGGCAGTGTGAACGTCGGTGTCGAAGTCGCCTACCATCAATGCGCGCTGCGGCACCGTGTGGAAGATCTCGCTGACGATGTGCAGAAGACACGTCGGATCCGGCTTGGCTGGAAAAAGGAGATCCTGGCCTCGGACTATCTCGAACAACCCGGACACGCCCAGACGATCGAGCAGTTCCACGCAGGCATCGTGCGGCTTGTTCGACAGGACGGCAAGGTGACGGTCGGACAGCGCTTCCAGTGTGGATCTGACATTCGGATACAGACGGCTGCGGTCGCAGATATGGGCCCGGTAATAACGCCGGAACTCATCGACAAGCCTGTCCTCTTCATCCAGAGGAAACACTCCCATCGACTTCTGGACAAGCTGTCGAACCCCGTGTCCAACATTTCCACGGACGGTCTCGAGGTCCAGCGCCTCCAGGCCCATGTCCGCGCGAACAAGGTTGATGGCGGTCCTTAGATCATCAAATGTGTCAACCAGCGTTCCGTCGAGATCGAACACGAATCCTTCGAACCTGGAAAAGTCCATTCGACACCTATCCATCGTACCTGGTGGCGAGGAAATCCGAATCCTCGCAACCGGTTATCATTACCTGGCAGACCGCATCGTCGTCGCCCGACAACCCGTCAATCACCGTAACGCCATCCACCTCAGGGGCCTGAAACCACGAACGCCCGATCACCCGTCCGGAGTCCACGTCGACGGACTCGGCCACGGCCTGGACCACCGTGCCAATCATTTCCCCGCGTCTTTCCGCGGCAATCCTTGACAGAACAGCCTCGAGCTCGACACGGCGCGCCGACGCGACATCCGGTGATACCTGTCCAGGCAGACGTGCCGCGGCGGAGCCCGGTTCAGGCGAGAATTCGAACACTCCGACCATGTCGAAGCGCACCTGCTCGACGAAATCCTTCAGATTGGCAAAGGCAGCGTCGGTCTCGCCAGGGAAGCCGGTCATCAGCGTGGTGCGAAGGACCAGGCCGGGAATTCGATCCCTGAGTCGGCCGAACAGCTTTTCGAGCCCTCGTCTGGTGGTGTTGCGCCTCATGGCGGCCAGAACCGAGTCGTCGGCGTGCTGGACGGGTATGTCGAGGTATGGAAGACAGTTCCTTGATTCAGCAATCGCATCAAGCAGTTCGTCGGGAATATCGGACGGGAACAGGTACATCAGCCTTACCCAGTCGATTCCTTCGACCCTGGAAAGGCCGCGGACGAGCGCGACAAGGTCTGTCCTGTCATCAAGATCGCGTCCGTAACGCGAGAGATCCTGTGCCACGACCACGATCTCCCTGACGCCTGTGCTGGCCAGCCCACTCGCCTCGTTGACCAGGTCCTGAACCGGTCGACTCTTCTGGCGACCCTTGATCGATGGAATCAGACAGTAGGCGCAGCGCCGGTTGCAGCCGTCCGCGACCTTCAGGTAAGCCACCGCACCGGTCGTCACAAGCCTGGGATTCGACGAGTCCGGCAGGACGCACGGCCCCCTGTTACCGCCCTGGAGCATCCTTCGGATGTCAAGCAGGCTGCGGACACCGCACACGATGTCCACGGAGGGAACTCGAGCCCTGATCTCGGCCCCGAATTTCTCGGCCATGCAGCCGGCGGCGACCAGCCTCGCGCCACGTTTCATGGACGAAGCCATGGCAACGAGGGTATCGATCGATTCCTGCCTCGCGGAGGCCAGGAAGCCGCACGTATTAACGATGACGACGTCGGCCTCGTCCGGAGAATCGAACAGTTCAAACCCGTTCGAAAGAAGATCTCCGAGAATGAACTCGGTGTCGACGCGGTTCTTGGGACAGCCGAGCGTGACCGCGTACACCCCGCCTGGTCTGCTGTTCGTGGAATTCATCATATTGTCCGGGTAGCTGCAATCACCTGGCCTGTCCCTTGCCGGCACGGTCCCCAGTCAAATCCTGAACCTTGACGCCAGCAGGAACCGAGAACTGGAAGGCGGAGGCTGGAATCGGGACATACCTGGGCGACTCGAAACGAATCCTGGAGACGTTTCCGGCCGGATCCAGCACCTCGGTCTCGACCACCTCTCCAGTGGAATCCTTCACGAGCAGCACCAGATGCCTGAACGAGGCGCCGGCCGTCAATGGCAGCAGTTTAACGCTGGAAAAACCAGGCGTTCCGGAAGGCTCGACCTGCGCCGAGAACGACTCGGCGAGAGCCGACGTTCCGGACAGAAATCCCAGGGCCGAATACAGTTCCGAATCAGCCACGTTCATCTTCAAGGCAGAGCCGTCCTCGGAATCGTAGACCCACAGGATGCCGCCCGAGCTGACGTAATTCACCACGCCCGGCTCGGAGTAATCCCATCGCATCATCCCGGGTCTCTTGAAGTACGCGTTACCGCCGCGACGAAACGATCGCTTCGGGGACTTTGTCTCCACGACCTGCTTGAACG
>JAGOFO010000265.1 GCA_017997155.1 Myxococcota bacterium | reverse complement strand
GCCATCGATCTGGCGCTGGATCTCGGGCTGCGCGTCAGCCTCAGTTCCATGTGTTCCCTTCCCCCCTGCCGCATGCGCGGATATCTGCGGCACCTGGAATCGATGTGGTATGCGGTGGGCCCATCTCTGTGGTGGGAAAGCGAACGCGCTTTCGGACATGCCTGTGCCGACTGCGTCCTCAAGCCCTGGTGCTCCGGGGTCAGCCCGCGTTACCTGGAATGGTTCGGCGACGGTGAACTGCTCCCGTTCCTTGAATCGGGGACGGCAATCATCACGCCGGAAGCAGATGGGAGGTCTCGATGATTCACGGCCGGATACGACGGACGACACCGCTTTTGCTGATATTTCTTGCGGCAGGACTGACGGCCACGGCCTGCGGGTCCGGGGAACCGGCGTCCAAGCCGGATTCGGATCCCGTGGCGCCCCCCGTCACTCCCGAAATCACCTTCGCCCATCCCTACCAGGGAGCTGCCGCCGAACTGCTTGAAGAACTGATCGGGGAATTCGATGCGGCGCGCGACGACGTCACGGTCAAAATTCTCCGCCTTGAAAGACCGGGCCTGGAAAAGAACCTTGAGGATTCAATCCTTGGCGGAAAAGGTCCCGACCTGTTCGTGGCGGGCGACGCGTTCGCCAGGGAATGGTTCGAACAGAGACGCATCGTCGAACCGTTGAACAGACTGCTCGCATCCGGCACGGCAACGCCTGGCGACAGATTGTTGCCGCGTCACCTCTCCCGCGTCCAGGGTTCCGGCCTGATCTGGGGAATTCCTCTCGCGGTTCGGGTGCCTCTGCTGATCTCGGACCCGGACAACGCAGGAAGACTGCCTGGAACACGTCCGGAACACATGTTCGATCGGGAACGGATGCTGGCCGTGGATGTCACGGACTGGAGGATCGTAGCCGCTTTCCTGAACGCGTTCGGCGGGACTGTGGTCGACGCGGCGGGCAACCCCGCCATCGATTCCGAGGCTTCGTTGAAGGGCGCTGATTTCCTCAGGAACCAGGTCGCTGCCAAGACCGTCCTGGCATTGAAATCGTACGAAGGCCCGATTGACGCATTCCGTGCCGGCGAGGTATCGGCCGCCATCGTATGGCCTGATCAGGTCTCATCGATCCCGGCGTCGAAACCCTGGATCGTGATGCCGATGCCCGAGGTGGCGCCCGGATCGCGCGTGACCCCGTGGTGGGAAACCGACACCATTTTCATGAGTTCATGGTCACGCGAAAAGCAGTTGGCCGCCGCGTTGCTTTCGTGGCTCACATCATCAGGCAGCATGGCCACCCTGGCTCGAGAAGGATTCCCGGGTCTGTTCGTGACCACGGATCAGCTGCCGTCCGACTACCTCTCCAATCCCATTTCGCGAGGGATCCGGATGCACATTGCAGGTTCGATTCCGTCGCCCGACTTTGCCGCCTTTGGTCCGATCATCAGTGTTTTTTCTTCCATGGCCATGCCTGCCATCAACGACCCCGCCACGACCGCCGACGCCTTGAGACAAACGTTGCTGGACAGCAACACCCGCGCTCGTGACTCGATGGAAAAAATCAAACAGGGCCAATCGATAATACTGAGATAGAATCGCCCTTTGTTCCGGTTCACACCGTATGGTGCACAGGGACTCCGATGTCTGACGAACTATTCGGGAAATACGAGATCCTGGGCCGCCTCAACACCGGCGGAATGGGAGAGATCCTGCTTGCCAGGCAGAAGGGCGTCGCGGGTTCCGAGCGTACCGTGATCATCAAAATGATGCTGCCCCATCTGATATCAGACCCCGAATTCGTGGACCGCTTTACAGACGAGAGTCGCATAGCGGCGTCGCTTGCCCATGGAAATATAGTCCAGGTCTTCGAGTCTGGATGCTGGGAAGGGCGCTTCTACATGGTGATGGAGTTTGTCGACGGGCCCGACCTGAAGGACGTGCTGACGCGGGTCGGGCGGGACGTCGATCTGAACCGCTGGCTGCCGTTCACGGTTCACGTGCTGTCCGAAACGGCCAAGGCCCTCACCTATGCATACAACCGACGCGACGAAAACGATCGGCCGATGCGGGTCGTTCACCGCGACGTCAGTCCCTCGAACATCCTCGTGTCGCGCCAGGGACTGGTCAAGTTGACCGACTTCGGGGTTGCCAAGGCCACGGGAAGGACTTCCGTGACGATGCCGGGTAAACTTCACGGGAAGGTATGTTACATGGCCCCCGAGCAGGTTCGCGGCATGGAATGCGATCACCGCTCGGACGTATTCAGCCTGGGGGTCATCGGTTACGAAATGCTGTCCGGCAGACGTCCATTCGATGCGGATTCGGACGTCGGGGTGCTGGAAAAAATTCGTTCGATGACCTTCGTGGACCTGGCCGAGGCGGCTCCCGCCGTGCCTGCCGAGTTGTGCGCGATAGTCTCAAAGGCAATGGCCGCCGATCCTGATTCCAGGTGGCAGACCTCCGAGGAATTCTCGGCCGCGCTTCTGGGCTGGGCGCACGCCAGCGGCATCAGCCTGATGTCCGCCGGCATCGAGTCAATCATCTCCGAATACTTCGGGCGGCAGTCCGGTTGCGCGGTAAACGGTCCATCAATAGATGATCTGATGGCGAATGCCGTTGACGGTCTGTTGCGCACGCCCACAAGTCCACCTTCGCGAACCGGAACCGTTTCCAGACCGATCGAGTCGACACCGACTCCCGCGCCGGCGCCGGCCCGGAGAACAACAGGAAGACGATGGCCCATCTTCGCCGGGTTGGCGGTGATAATCGCGCTCCTGCTGGGCTGGTTTCTGATGTCGGATCGTTCAGACGGCCCGGAACCCGTGGTCAACCCGCCGCCAGCCGCGCTTCCTGACGGGTTCGTGGCCGCCGACGCCGGTGCCGTTCGAGCCGCGCAGGATGCCGTCACAGCCGAATCCGACGAGTCGACCGTGTCAGACGAAGGA
>JAGOFO010000264.1 GCA_017997155.1 Myxococcota bacterium | reverse complement strand
AGATGACCGGAAAACCGATGCCGCCCAGGATGACCAGGCTCATCACCGAAAGATTCACGATCGGGTCGCCGGTGAAGCGGACGAGCCCGTCCGAAAAGAGCGAAAAACCGGCGTTGCAGAAGGCCGAGACCGCGTGGAAAACCCCGAACCACAATGCCTTGAAGGGGTGTCCGGGAAAGACCGACCAGAAACGCGCGGAAAGAGCAATGGCGCCCAGTGTCTCGATTAGAACGGTCATGGTGACGATCTGCCTGACCATCGTCACGACCGATATGGCGGAGTCGTCGTGTCCCACGCTGGCCTCGGCGACGTTGCGGGCATGGGGCTTCAACCGGCCTGAAATCAGTGCGACCGAGGCGGCCGACAGGGTCATGATACCGATGCCGCCAAGCTGGATCAGGGCAAGGATCACCACATGGCCGAACGACGAGAAGGAATCCAGGTCGGCCCGCGCCCACTGATCGAGCGACGTGTTGATGACCGTGAGTCCTGTTACGCAGTGGGCCGACGTGGCGGTGAACAGCGCGTCCACGAAGGCAATTGACCGGCTGTCTGCCGAGGCCCGCGGGAGCGACAGCAGAACGGTCCCGATCGCTATCAGTCCCAGGAATGAGAAGGCCATCGACTGCTCGGGCGTGCCCACGATCCGGCTGACAAACCAGCGGCCGGCGCCGGTCTTCTTGAATATCTTGACTAGGTCGTAGACGATGGTCAGACCGGTAAGGGCCGCCATGATGACCGGATGGCCGAAGAATGCCAGAATGACTATCGTCATCAACAGATCCGGCAGCATCGTCTTGAAACAGCGCCACTTGTAGATAGCCTGCGCGAGCCTGAGCGAGTGCCGCAGAACCGATGACGCGATCAGGAAGCCTAGCAGCGAGTAGAAGAACGCCCGCGCGATCGGGTTGTCCCACAGCATCGAGCCTTCGATGTACAGGATCGCCGCAAGGGTGATGATCTCGATGACCGCGGTCGCGACCCGCGCCAGGTAGATGCGGGCGGGAAGCGTCCTGGGCAACTTGAGTGCCGCCATCTGGTCTCCAATGTACGTCAGCCCTGGAGGGCGGCGTCCGAGCGCACAAGAAGGTAGTTCGGGTTGGTGTTGATCAGACGCGCGAAACCAAGTGCTTCTTCGGCGTTTCCCTTGAGGATGTAGAATTTCCACTCCACGTCGCCTTCGGGCGGCACCGTTTCATCGATGAACTCGACGGTGAAGTCGGTTCCCGTCGTGGCCACGCGTGCCGCCAGGTGAACCGTGCGGCAGTCCTTCACCAGCCACAGGTCGGGTCCAATCCCGATCAGGCCGTTCGCGAGCGGCAGATACATCTGATCCGCGAACAGGCTGAAGTTGGCGAGGGGGGTCTGGGTAACGGCGTCCTCGACCAGGCCGGGCGAGTACATCAGGTCCGGAAGGTTCAGCGGCATCGAGATCGAGACGGTTCGCTTGACCCGATCGTCCCCGGTCGGATTGTCGCTGGCCCCGATGGCGACCGTGAACTGGTAGACCCTGCCGTCGTCCATCCATTCGGTCTGAACGTTCCGGCCAGCGCTGGTCAGGGTAATGGCCACCGGCACATCGGCCGGATCGGTCGGGGCGAACTGGAACATGGGCTCCATCGTCTCGAAGCTGTCCTTTACGATATTGCCGTCGAGATCAACGATGGCCCATTCCCGCCCAAGCTTGAACAGCAGCTTGTGCGCGGCTTCCTGACATTTCTGCATCGCGCCCTGGTTCATCTGGTAACCGTAGACCCATTCACCCATCCACGGATTGATGCCGGTCGCGTCCGAGACCTCGGCGCGGATCAGATCCAGGTACCCGGCGTCGATCGTGGCGCGTTCGAGGTTCACATCCACGCTGTTCTCCGCGAGCATGTCGGCCACCGCCGAAGCCGCGGCCAGACAGGTCGATGCCTCGTAGTTTCCGGTCCGAATCAGGTTGTCGTTTTCATGCAGCGAGTAACCGAGCGAGCCCATCCTGCCCATCCAGCGGCTGATGCCCTCGGTGCTGGGCGGCTGCCACGTCGAGTCGGCGATCGGCAGCAACGGATTGGGTGTGATGCCAAGTTTTCCAAGCCGATCGACATAGTCCGTGATGGTCGTGTGGATGAACCCGCTGTCGGCCAGCGTCTGCAACTCCGTCTCGAACTTTTCAACCTCGCGCATGTTGGCTTCGGGCGTGAACATGGCCAGATAGGGATTGCCCGGGGTCGCCAGCACCTCGCCGTCATCGAAGAAGGTCCACTGGACCTCGATGTTGGAGGTCGGATCGACGCCGCCGCCCACGACCACCAGGACCGGATCGGTGGCCCCGGGACCGGTGCTTTCGTAATACGGCCAGACACCGTCCTCGCTGTCGGCGTTCTGATGGTATTTGTAAAGGTTCCGGTGCATTACATCGATCGTGTACCCGTTCTCGGCCATGATGCGATGCTTGCCGACACCGGACTGTCCTTCCTGGTTGAAAACGACCTTTGACAGAGGCAGGCCGGCCTTTTCGAACACCTTGCGGTTGTAGTCGATGGACCACTTCAGGTCGCGCGACGGGAACGGCAGGAAGAGCTGGTCGGAGTAGTGGAAGCTGACAAGCTCGATCTGGCCGGAGTTTGCGGCGCACTGCAGCTTCGCCAGGATGTCGGGGTGGCGTTGTTCTATCAGCTCGATCATCAGGCCGGGCATCTCGAAGGTGGCACGCCAGTCCGGGTGCGCCAGGTACAGATCCAGAATGGGCTGGAACGAGACGCGGACTATCCAGTCGGCCAGGACGTCGTCGGTCCAGCCTTCGCACGGCGCGTGGTCGCCGGCCATGTCGTAGCAGATCGAGATGGTTTTGTCCTGCCAGGTGCCGATCAGGCCGCCGGGGACGTACTGAATGTTCCAGTGAAACATCGTGAGTCCAAACTTGCGGGTTCCGTCTTCGCTGGACGGCCATGCCGCGTACTCGGGACAC
>JAGOFO010000054.1 GCA_017997155.1 Myxococcota bacterium | reverse complement strand
TCGTTCTCGTTCCGACCGGCCTGAACAACGCCCTTCAGTCTGCCGACTTGACGGTAACGACACTGCCCTGGGTTCACGACATGGACGGCTTCTTTATCGCCGCGATCCAGAAAAAATAAAGCCAGCGGGAAGTCACGCGGTGCGCAAATAAACCAGACACATGATGGCCAGGAGGATTATCTAGCTGTTTCCGGTGATCACCAGAATACCGTTGACCACGATCATCACTGGTATCCGAAGTATTCGGCCGCCAAAGAAAATCAGGCCTCCAAGCATCAGCATGACGAAGACCGGGTTGCGTTCGAGCCATCGGAACCTGGCGGCCGCCGCGTCCGGGAGCAGTCCGGCCAGGACGCCGCTGCCATCAAGCGGAGGCACCGGGAGCATGTTGAATATCGCCAGGATAACGTTGATGAAGAACGTCATTCCCAGCAGCCGGTAAGCAACCGGAACCGCCTGACCATCCGGGCTGATGCCGCTCAGCGTGGAAGAAAAATCGATGGTCGCCACGCCGGACATGACCAGTATCTTGAACAGAATCGCAAGGCCAAACGCAAAAATCAGGTTCGACAGCGGACCGGCAGCCGAGGTCAGGAGCATGCCGCGTTTCATCGAAATCCTGCGGGAAAAGCCGGCAGGGTTGACCGGAACCGGTTTGGCCCAGCCGAAAAAGAACGAACTGTTCGATACAACCGCCAGCACTGGAAGAATGATCGTGCCGAAGACATCGATGTGCGCACCCGGATTCAACGTCATGCGCCCCATCCTGGCAGCGGTGTCGTCGCCCAGGGCGAATGCGGATCTGGCGTGGGCGTACTCATGGACCGTCAGCGACAGAAGCATCGGGACCATGACCATGACTAGTCTTTCGAGAATATCCAAAAACAACCTCCGGAGGCTGGGCCTCCAGGAATCAGACGGCCGGACCTTACGACCGACGCATAACTATGGGGATGGACCGGAGGAAAATCAAGGGAACCAGGACAACCAGGAGGAACGGAAGGGAGGCGTGGGGCGCGGGGCTGGACGAACAACCGCCAGGGTCGTCGCCGACCGGCTCGTCCCGGTTCACGGCGGAGGCGTCGTCCTTGATGCCGTTTGTATCGACCCCTGGACCTTCATCGACCGCCGTTGCGCGGTCCATCGCGAGGTCGTTGAAGACGTATGAATCCGAACCGTTATCGGAGGCAACGAACGCGTCCGCGGCGGCTTCGTCAGAAATGGAAAAGGTGTCCTCGACCTGTTCGATGGAATCGGTAACCGCATCGGCGGCCGGTCCAGAGTCCGGAACCTCCTCGACAGTCTCGGGCACCATCGTGTCACCTGTATCCACGTGGCTGTCGAGATCCCACAGAGTCACGATTGAGTCCCACGGTTCTGTCCGCTGGCCCTCGTATCCGAGCGCCCAGAATCCAACACCCCCCAGGCCACGTTCACGCGCCAGAGCCAGCCGCATCTCAAGGGATTCGGGAGTCTCGCACCAGACCTGCCTGTACTGACCATCGGAAAAGTAGTCATACCAGGGTGTCGCCGAGAATGGATCCCAGTTCCAGCCGTTCGCGGCGCCACGTTGCTGACATTGGATGAAGCTGACCGCGGTCGCATCGCCGGTTCCCGCAGAGGGAGGTTCCGTCTGACTCGCGGGCCAGTCAAAACCGTAAAGGGGCAATCCCAGGACGAATTTGTGCCTGTTGTTAACGCCGCCGTAGGTGTCGTAGTCGTCAAGCGACCACGTTACGGAGTACTTGCCCCAGAGTGTCGAAGCATCGAGCGGACTGACTGGTCCCGGATTGCCTCCGCTGTAGTGAAAATCGTACTCCATCAAGAAAAGGCCATCCGATGCCTCGGCAAGAAGGTCGTAATCGTAGGCGCCCTTCCAGTCAACCGCGGGCATCGCAAGGGAGACCGAGGATTCGCCGAGCGCAGCATCCATCGCAGCCTTCAGATCGACGATGAATTCAACGAACTGCGATTTGACCGACACCGGAACTCCTTCAAAGTCGATGTTGACTCCATCGCCATCCGCAAGCGAAACGAGCTCCACCAGGTTGGAGACGGCGGTGGCGCGGGCGGATGGGGACGAAAGAAGAGTCTCCATGAGCGACGACGAAAAGGCGGTGGCGGTGAGAACGACCTTAACTCCTTCGGAATGAGCCGCGGCGATCACCTCATCCATCGTGGTCGTGCCCCAGTGGCGGGAATCGCCGAGGGATCCGTCAGCGTTGACGGCCACGGCGAAGTAAGCGATGTGGGTCAGAAGGTCAAGGCGCAGCGTCGCGTCGTCGATCGTCCAGTATGGAAGATAGCCGAACACGATCAGGTCATCGTTGTTGACACGACCGTCCGAACTCGCGATACGAACGGTCGGAACCCTGTTCCAGGGACCATCCAGACGACGATTCCACTCAAGGCCCATTATCGAGAGGGGCGGATCCGGCAACGCATTGGAGACACCGGCACCAGGCGGCATGCGGACGGGCTGAGGTGGGATGTCGATGGCCGCCGCGAAGGCCGGGATCATCAGGGAAAGCACAACGAACGGCACGAATCTGGGTGTCATGACGGCACCTCCGCGCGAAGTCGGTGAACCTGATTGACCATCACCGTATGTTGCCACCCGTTGTCGTCGGCTTCAACATGCGGCACCAAAAACATTGGCAAAAACCCGGACTGGGACGACAATTCAGCCATGCGTGGCGGCATCGTGCCGCATTCGGAGGAGTCATGAAGATCCAGCACGAACATGTCATTCCCGTTCCGAAAGAAAGAGTTCTGCAGATTTATCTGGACGATCAGTTCTATATCGGCCAGCTCAAAAACAGCGGGGCCATCACTGTCGACATCGTCGAGTCCTCGCCGATTCCCGGTGGCGGAGTGTCCAGGAAGACCAGGGTCACTCAGCCGACCAAGGTGCCAGCGATGCTGCGCAAAAGCGACACGGACGAGTATATCGACGACTGCCGCGTGGATGTTTCACAGTCCCGGATGTCCTACAGGATCACTCCGTCGATGTTCGCGGACCAGTTCAATCTTGCTGGTTCGATTGACTTCATCGAGTTCGGTCCGACAACCAAGCTGGTGTTCACGACCGAGATCGAGATCCGCATCCCGCTGTTGGGCAGAAAGCTGGAGCAGCAATCAATAGACGAGGCCGAGGGTCTGGTTCAGAAGCAGGTCGATTTCCTGAAGGCATGGGCCGCCCGCTGACCTGGCCGCAATGCGCTGAGGAACCGCGTCATTCGCCCTCAATTTTTCTGGTCACCCTGATCGCGAATCTGGCGTGCGCCCTGGTGCCGTCCTTCCGGATCCTGTTGTTGACCAGCCTCATGAATACGAAACCGAGACCCGCGCCGGCCAGGCCGCCGAAGCAAGCGATGATGTCCTTGTAGGAATCAAGTCCGGTCCCGGCAATGCCGAACCACGTGGCAAAGATACCGGCGAGCATCAGCCCGGAAGGAATGAGATAGGCCCACACCACGGCGCGCGCCATGGCTCCATCCGAGATCTCGATCTCGACGATGTCGCCGACGACCAGCGCAATCGTGGCGAATGCGTTGGCCCGGTGGGTCTTTCCTGAGACGCCCGGATTGCATGCCGACTTCGCGGAACAGTTCCGGCAGGCCTCGTGCCGGTCCACCTCGACGATTACGGTTCCGTCGCGGCCAACCTCCACCACCCTTCCCTTTTCCACCATAACAAGACTCCCGATGGCGCCATCCCGTAGCTGCGAATCACATTGGCCCCGCAACGGATTCCTTCTCTGCTACCCACGAACCGTACGGCGGCAATAATAACGAATATGCGTCAGGATCACTGACCGGGAGAGGGTTCGGCAACGGCAGGTTTCGCCGCCGCGGCTGCTGCCTTGGCCGCTGCCGCTGCAGCCTTGCGCTCGGCAACGATCCGCTGTCCCTCGACCTTCATCGCCTCGTCGATCGTCTTCAGGACCACTATGCTGCCAGGTTTGCATGAATCGACGCAGAGGCCGCAGGCGCGGCACTTCGAGTAGTCGATGACCGGGATGTTCCCCTTCATCGAGATCGCTTCCCAGGGACATGCCTTGACGCACGCCAGGCAGGCAATGCACCCGACCTCGCAGACGGCCTTCACTTCCCTGCCCTTCCACTGGGAGTTGCAGTTGATGGCGACCGCGCCTTCCCACGCCTGAAGCTCGATCACATCCTTGGGACAGGCGACGACACACTTGCCACAACCGGTGCATTTTTCGGCGTCAACGACCGGAATACCGTCCGTACCCATGTGGATCGCGTCGAATACGCAAACGTCCACGCAATCGCCCAGACCCTCACATCCGTATGGACAGGACTTGGCGCCGCCCTCGTTAAGCATTACCGCGCCACGGCAGGTTTTCAGCCCGCGGTAATCGAAACGTGCGCGGCACTTGTCGCTGGTGCCACCGCACCGGACCCTGGCCACCACGCGGGCTTTCTCCTCGATGGTCATGCCGAGAATCTCGCCAATCGCCTTGACGGAAGCGTTGCCCCCGGGCGCGCACAGCGAGGGATCCACGCCCTTGTTAACGATTGCGGCGGCGTACCCGGAACAGCCGGCATATCCACAACCGCCGCAATTGGCGCCGGGAAGCGCGGCAGCGATCGCCGTAATTCTCTCATCGACCTTGACCGCGAAGACGCGCGACGCGATCGCCAGCATCACGGCCGAAATCAGTCCAACGAGACCAAGAACTCCTGCCGCGGTGAGCAGGTCCATTACTTCCATGATTCACCTCATCACATCTTGACCATCCCGGAGAAACCGAGAAAGGCCAGGGACAGGATCGACGCGGTCACGAGGGCAATCGGCAACCCCTTCATGGGGCGTGGCGTGCCGGTCTCAAGGTCAAGGCGTTCGCGGATAGCCGCGAAAAGCAGTAGAACCAGAGCGAACCCGAGCGATATGCCGGTCGCGAACACGACCGCCTCGATCAGGTTATGTATCTTGTCCTTCTGCGTGACCATGATCGCCGTGCCAAGAACGGCGCAGTTCGTCGTTATCAGCGGAAGGTAGATTCCAAGGGCCTCGAACAACGCCGGCGACGCCTTTTTTATGAACATTTCCACGAACTGGACCAGCGCCGCGATGACCAGGATGAACATGATCGTCTGAAGGTATTCGAGCTTGAGCGGCACAAGAACGCCAAACTGCAGAAGGTACGAGATGATGGCCGAAAGAACGATGACGAAAAGAACGGCCGCGCTCATACCCAGGGCCGAATCGAGCTTCTTCGAGACACCCATGAACGGGCAGATCCCCAGAAACTGCGAAAGAATGACGTTATTTACGAATACCGTGAAGATGATGATTGTCAGCAGCGTCATTTTCAAACCCTCCTGATCTTGTTGATCGTCCCGATGATCAGGCCGAGCGTCAGAAATGCACCGGGCGGAAGGATCATGACCAGCACGGCGTTGTTCTTGAACGCCTCGCCGAACACGCTGACGTTGAAAAGCGTCCCGTTCCCGAGGAGTTCACGGAAAAACGATACCAGAATCAGCCCGAGCGCATAACCGGTGCCGGAGCCAAGGCCGTCCAGGGCCGACCTGACCACCCCGTTCTTGTAGGCGAAAGCCTCGGCGCGCGCGAGAATGATGCAGTTGACGACGATGAGCGGGATAAAGAGTCCGAGCGACTTCGACAGACCTGGCATCCACGCCTTCATGCTCAAATCCACGACCGTGACGAACGAGGCGATGAGCAGGACAAAAATCGGGATTCTGACCTCGTCCGGAACGATCTTCCGGATGGCGGAGACGGCGATGTTCGACATGGTGGCCACAAAAATGACGGCGGCACCCATGCCAACCGCATTCGTCAGCGAGGTTGTCGTCGCCAGGGCCGGACACATGCCAAGCAGCAACACGAGCAGGGTATTCTGAGATACAAGCCCCTTCGTGAATTCCCTGATGAGTGGTGTACTAGCCATTTGCGCCCCCCTTCACGGCGTCAGCGCCGCTGTTTACGGGCTCGGCATTGGCCGGGTCGGCCGCCGCCTTCAGCGCGGCAGCACCGTGTTCGCGCCATGCCTTCACCGCGACATTGACGCATTCGGTGAAAGCCCGCGACGTGATGGTCGCGCCAGCGATCGCGTTGATGGAACCACCGTCTTTCTTCACCTTGAACAATGCACCGTCAGGTGGCACGGAAAGCTGTTGAAACTGACCTGCGAAACCAGGTTCTTTCGCCTTGGTTCCGAGGCCAGGGGTCTCCTTCATATCAACGACCGTGGTCGACAGAACCCGGAGCTGACCGTCCGGCGCACCTTCGAGACCGACCATCACTACAACGTTGCCAGCGTAACCCTTTTTACTTACGGTCTTGACTGCGGCGCCAATCACAACACCACCCCTGGTGGCAGGATAGATCACCGGCGAGAGAGGATCCTGTCCGTCAATCACATACATCATGGAGACCGGATCGTTGTCGAATTCCGGCGCGACAGCCTGGATACCTTCGTTGATCGCGGCATTCTTCGACATCTCGATCGGACCGGCAGTCACCTTGTAGACGTAGGCAAGAAGCGCCGCGCACACCACAGCAACGCCGGTCAGCACAATCAGGTACTTCGCTTCCTTCATTTTGCCACCTCCGCCTTCTTCAAGGTTCCGAAGGTTTTCGGAGCCGTGAGCTTGTCGATCAACGGCGTCGCGGCGTTCATCAGCAGGATTGCGAACGACACGCCCTCGGGGTAGCCGCCGAACAACCGGATGAGGCCGGTCAGGAGCCCGCAACCGACGGCGAAGATCACCCTGCCCCTGAAAGTGATGGGCGATGTGACCATGTCGGTCGCCATGAAGAAGGCACCGAGCATCAGACCGCCTGTCAGTATGTGGGTCAGTGGATCAGCATACACATACGGACTGTAAAGCCAGGCCGCGCCGGTCACCGCGAAGGTCGTACCGATGAAAAACACCGGGATTTCCCAGGTGATAATCCTTTTAGCGAGCAGGATCACGCCACCGAGAATCAGGGCGATCGCGGAGATCTCTCCGACCGAGCCGCCCACGTTACCCATAAGCAGATCCGTCGGATTGAACGCCTGGAGCTTCCAGGCCGCGTTCTCGCTGAGCAGCCCGAGCGGAGTCGCGCCGGTGACAGCCTCAAGTTGATCCTGTGTAACCAGGCCACGAACCCCTGGGGTGAGCCAGCGCGTCATGTGAACCGGCCAGGCGATCAGAAGGAATACACGCGCGGTCAGTGCCGGATTGAAGATATTGGCGCCGAGACCGCCAAACAGGTGTTTCGCGACAAACATCGCGATCAACCCGCCGGCCACGACCATCCACCACGGCGAGGTCGGCGGAAGATTCATGCCGAGCAGCATCCCGGTCACGAGGGCGGACATGTCCTTGAGCGAGCCCTTTGTGCCAAGAAGCTTCATGCTGAGGAACTCGAAAGCCAGACACGACACGATGGCAAGAACCATTACACGCGCGGCTTCGAGACCGAAGTAATAGAGAGAGACGGCAATTCCGGGAACGAGGGCGATCGCAACCCACATCATTATCGACGCAGTCGTGTCCTTCGACCTGAGGTGAGGCGAAGGGCTAACGATCAGTCGTTCCGGAGCCTCGGGGGCCTTTCCGGTATCAAGCTTTTCGTCTGCGCTCATTGATCTTTCCCTTTGCGATGCGGAAGAGCTGCACCAGCCAGCGGTTCGACGGACAGGCAAAGCTGCACGAACCGCACTCCATACATTCCATGACGTGAAGAGCCTCGGCGCCATCTAGGTCGCCGGCCTCTATTTTCCTGGCGATCTCTACGGGCTGAAGCCTCAAGGCGCATGCGGAAACACAGCGACCGCAGCGCACGCACGCCGCCGCCTCGTAATCGACCGGATTGCCGGCTTCGAGGAATACGAAGCCGGAGGTCCCCTTGACCACGGGCACGTCGAGATCCGCCATGGCGATCCCCATCATCGGACCGCCCTGGATAACCCTGGACAGGTCCGATTTAAGACCGCCGGCGAACTCAATGACGTCCTTGAGCATCGTGCCGACCTTGACCCGATAGTTCCCCGGGTTGGCGACCTGTGTGCCCGAAAGCGTGATCACGCGGGTCGTGAAAGGCTTCCCTTCCATCACGGCCTCGGCCACGCGCGCCGCGGTGCCCACGTTCTGGACCACACAGCCCACGTCGAGCGGAAGCCCCGGGGGCGGTGGAACCTCGCGACCTGTCAATGCCTTTATGAGCTGCTTCTCGCCGCCCTGGGGATATTTCACGCGACAGGCCTGAACCGTAACGCCGTCGACGCCGGCAAAGGCCCGCGTAAGGGCCTCGATTGCATCCGGCTTGTTTTCCTCGATACCGATGATGGCCCTGCCGACACCCAGCACGCGCATCAGGATCTTGACGCCGTGAACCACCAGTTCGGTTTCTTCGAGCATCACCCGGTGGTCACAGGTCAGGAAAGGTTCACACTCGGCGCCGTTGATGATCAGCACGTCAACCGGCTTGGTCGGAGGCGGGGAAAGCTTCACGTGCGTCGGAAAAGCGGCGCCCCCCATTCCCACCAGACCGGCATCGCGGATCAACGCCTTCAGTTCGTCCGGACTGGCATTCATGTAGTCGAGGGTCGCGCCCGGAAGCCGGTGTGGCGCGCCTTCCGACACCACACCATCACCGTCGGGAATCTGTTCCTTCGCCTCGATTACGACAGCGTCACAGATGAAGCCACCTGGATGCCGATGCCGCGCCACGGCCGTCACCTCGCCGGAAATCGGGGCATGGACAGGCGCGGACACGAACCCAGCCGGTTCGCCGACCACCTGACCCTCGACCACGCGGTCACCAACATTGACGACTGCGCGTGCCGGAGCCCCGAGGTGCTGACGGAGCAAAACGACCACCCTTGAAGGGGGCGGCATGTCCACAATCCCTTTCGAGCACGCCAGTTCCTTGTACTCGTGGGGATGAACACCGCCCTTGAAGGTTTTCCTAACCGCCATGAGAACCCCCGGAATGATTCGCCCGGCCACAGGGCAACCGGGCCAACAGGATAATAGACCACAGCGGAAGGACGCGCCTCCCGCGCGTCGGTAATATATTCCCGGCTGGCAAAAAGGCCATCCCCCAAATGCTCGAAATTGAACAATTTTTGTTATCAAACAGGTGGGTTTTCGGACATCTGGATTGTGAAAATCTTAACAGCGTCTATGCGGCAATCATGGTCTGGTTGTCTTCACGGTGGACATGGCGGTGGCGATCAGTCCGGCGACATCGGCGACGTTGCTCGGCATGATTACGGTGTTCGTCGACTTCGCGAGATTTCCGAACTGCGTGATGTACTGTTCAGCCAGACGCATGTTCATCGCCTGCATGCCGTTTCCGGTCAGTGAGGCGGCAACGGACGAAATGCCCTCGGCGGTCGCCTTCGCGATCATCTCGATCTTCGCGGACTCCGCCTCGGCGACAAGCCTTACCTGGGCGGCGCTTCCCTCGGCCTCGTTTATCTTCTTCTGCTTCTCGCCTTCCGACTGGTTGATCATCGCCTGACGCACGCCTTCCGAAGTGGCGATGTTCGCGCGCTTCTCGCGTTCGGCGGTCATCTGCGCTTCCATCGCGGCCTTGACCGACAACGGCGGGGTGATGTCCTTGATTTCGTACCGCAGCACCTTCACGCCCCAGGACATGGCCGCCTGGTCGATCGCGTCGATCACCTCGGCGTTGATCTTCTCGCGTTCCTCGAAGGTCTTGTCCAGATCGATCTTGCCGATCGCGGACCTGAGCGTCGTCTGGGCGAGCTGCGACGCGGCGCGAAGGTAGTTGTCGATACCGTAGGCCGCCTTGTGGGCGTCCTGAACCTCAAGATAGATGAGACCGTCGACCTCGACGCTGACGTTATCCTTGGTAATACAAATCTGAGCGGGGATGTCGACGACAGCCTCCTTCAGGCTGAACCGGTATGCCACCCTGTCCACGAAAGGAATAATGATGTGAAAGCCGGCCTCAAGGGTGCTGTGATAACGACCCAGCCTCTCGACTATGCACGCGGTCTTCTGGGGAACGATTCGCGCCCCCTTGATCAACAGGATCACCACGAAAACAGCCACGCCACCAATAGCCCATTCCATTGTCCGTTACCCCCTTGTCCCGCCGCCGCTGACGTTACCGGCGGAAATCTGCCTAATTACCAGACATGACCTGTTCATGTCATCGACTCCAACTATCTCGGCCTCGGCGCCCGCGTCCACACCTTCGTCGGTTCTGGCGTCCCACCAGGTTCCGCGATACCTGACGCGGCCGCGCCCTCCGGCGGGGATGGCATTGTCCACGGTGATCCTGGTGCCCTTCTCGATGCTGGATTCACCGACTCCAGACCTGGATTCCCTACGCCCGGCGAACATCTTCATCGCGAACCTGCGCAACGCCACGAGCAAGCCGACGGAGACCAGGACGAACACCAGGGCCTGCACGGCGATGGCGCCGGGGGCAATAGCCGCGACAACGGCCGCACCCATGCAACCGGCCCCAAAGAAAATGATGATGAAGCCGGGGACCACCATTTCAAGCACCCCGAGCCCGAGGCCCGCGATGAACCAGATGAGCCAGACTGACATAGCGACCTCCCAGACAAACCGGTAAACAGCACCCCGCGGTCACCCTGGACATACGCTGGGGACGGGGCGGCCATAAGCCGTGCGGTATACAATGATCAGAACTTGGCCTTGTGATCTTCGGTGACGCCGCGAAGTCCGTCAATCTCTATCCGCTCGCCATCGTCGGCGGTCACGAAACCATGGAACGTACCGTATGGCTGATGGTAATCCGAGAGCAGAATCTTCGCGTCGATCAGGCCGTCACGCTTGCCCTCCGGACGGAACTCGAGGTCCACGGTGCCATCGGTCGTCCTGAGGTGCCAGGGCTTCAGGTGATCGGAGGGATCGTACTCGAAACGGGCCGGTCCGAGACTGGTGAGTTTGCCATCCACCCACAGACAGTTCTCGTTCCACGTCTCATCATCGCTGATCAGGTTGTGACAAAGGTTGATGCCGACAAGGCGTCCCTTGCCGTCCAGACCGGCGAACGTCGCCCATTCCCAGAAAATCTTGTACGGATAGTAGGTCTTCTGCACGTCGAGCATCGCGAAATCCCTGTCGGCCTCAAGCTGATAGACGCGGTTCCCGACCGCGACCACGCCCGTGACGGGACAGACACACTTATGCGTATAGAAGGGACGCCCTTCGGCAGCGGGAAGAACCACTACAAGGGGGGTGTTCTTCTGCCAGTCGAACTGAAGAAGGAAATCTGCCCGGACGGCCGGCAGATCACCCTTCGCTGCGATTTCGATGTGATAGGCGTGCTGATTCCGATCAAGATTGTCGTGGATGTCGACCTTGAAGCCCCCGGACCGGAACGCGGTTCGTCCATCGAAAAGCTGCCGGCTGGTATTGATGGCCCCGCCACCCGCCTGCGCGGCGTGCTCGATGAACTGCCCTGTCTTGCGATCCGCGGCCCAGAACCAGGCGTTCGAGATGTACTTGGCATCGACGACAGCCGTGCCGATGGTCACCTCGGCACCGACGATGGCGACGTGCGACCACTCCTTCAGACGGAGGGTGCGAAGGGGCCTTACCACCGGTACGCCGAAGACGTCGATGCGCGCGTCCGCCAGGTTGACATCGCGAAACGGCGCATTGTAGCGGCCATATTGAGCTTTGCCGTCCACCACCATCTTCTCGGGTGTATCAATTACCTTCATCATGCCTGAACCCTCCGGGGAATCACGACGGCAGTTTGACCGTTTGACGCAATCGCGTCAAGCCTCGACGGACCCGGGTGATCCTGCCCCTGATCCTGCCTGACACGCCGAAGCCCTGGCGAAAGAGGCCTGGAACCCCTTACCAACCAGTTCCCCGATGATTACGATCCGACACGGGAACGGACACTAACCACGATTCCACACCGGGCCCCTGACTGAACTGGAGTATTTCCAATGAAAAAAATAATCGCCATCCCAGGCAGCCTCAGGAGGGGGTCCTTCAACCTCGCTCTGTTGCGGGCGGCCAGGGAACTTGCTCCGCAGGAAGTCGAGATCGAGATTGCGTCCATAGAAGGCATCCCCCTCTACAACGGCGACGACGAGGATCAAAGCGGTGTTCCGGCGGCGGTTTCCGCACTGAAGGAACGTATAGTGGCGGCCGATGGCCTTATCATCGCGACGCCCGAATACAACCATTCGATTCCGGGAGTGCTGAAAAACGCCACTGACTGGCTGACGCGGCCCTCGGGCGAGGCAGCCAGGGTCTTCGGCGACAAGCCGGTGGCCATCGTCGGCGTCAGTTCCGGTCCGATTGGCACCCGTCTGGCCCAGGCGGCATGGCTTCCCGTGCTTCGTTCGCTTGGCACGCGTCCGTGGTTCGGTTCACAGATGTTCGTCGGACCTGCCGACCAGGTCTTCGACGCCAATGGAAGACTGATCGACGAGAGACTGGCCGCTCGATTGGCGAAGTTCCTCTCCGGCTTTTCCAGATTCATCGACAGTGGGCGCTGAACCATCCGGGACGCACGGCGACAGACTGCGTCGTTTGCGTGCCTTGTACCCCTGACCGCCCTTAGTGCCCGGAACGTGGGCAGGCTTTCCTCCCAGACGGCGCCCCGAGATGGTTGACAGCACGCCGTGAAGCATCCGCAGTTCGGCGTCGGTGGGTTTCGTGCGGGTAACCCAGGCGCGTATCACCGACATCATGTGTCCACGCATGTCCTGATTCGGGAAAAACCCTATCAGGCCGAGTTCCTGCTCGATATGGTCGAAAAACGCCTCAAGCTGTTCCTTCCTGGCAGGCATGCGGCCCTCGGTCGGGTCGATCGCCTCGCCGGGGTCCGTCATCCCCGCCTGAAGCCATTCGTACGAGACCAGCAACACCGCCTGGGCAAGGTTCAACGAAGTCAGGCCGGGGTTGAGCGGGATGGTCACCACGTAGTTCGACATGGCTACGTCCTCGTTCTGAAGACCGGTACGCTCTGCTCCGAACATAACCGCGACCGTCGCTCCGGCCGAGGCCAGAGCCCTGATCTCGACCGCCGCGCGCCGAGCCGTCATCTCGGGTATCACCATGTCACGGGGACGCGCCGTGGTCGCGAACACATGCGTGCAGTCGCCGATCGCCTCGGCGGTACTCTCGAACACTCGTGCGGTTTCCAGCAGCCCCTTCGCGCTGACCGCCATCGCCCTGGCCGAGCCGTCATTCCACTCGACACATGGCCGAACAAGCCTCAGGTCGGTCAAGCCACAGTTCATCATGGCGCGACAGACCGCCCCGATATTCTGGGGATTCGACGGCTCCACCAGCACCACGGCCGGCGCTCCCGCAAGGATTCCATCTCCCGGGCTGGTAATCGGCACGGCTGACTCCGGAAAAACCCGCGCAGATGATACTACAGGACCACCCGAACCCACATCATCATCATCCCTTCCAGTTCCCCTGGTCCTTGTTGTTAAATATTTCACCGTTGATTCAACGCCATGCGTCATTCATACTGGCAGGCAGTCACCTTTGATGGTAAATATGCTGTCATCAGGACGGTCGGGGCTCGACCGGACAAAACCCAAGAACGGAGAAATGCGAATGGCCGACAAGATTTACTGGGTTCCCTTCAAGGAAATGGAAGCATTCATGAAGGG
>JAGOFO010000263.1 GCA_017997155.1 Myxococcota bacterium | reverse complement strand
GTCGGCGCCAGTTCCGGTCCGATTGGCACCCGTCTGGCCCAGGCGTCCTGGCTTCCCGTGCTTCGTTCGCTTGGCACGCGTCCGTGGTTCGGTTCACAGATGTTCGTCGGACCTGCCGACCAGGTCTTCGACGCCACTGGAAGACTGATTGACGAGAGACTGGCAGCCAGACTGGCGAAGTTCCTCTCCGGGTTTTCCGGATTCATCGACGGCGGGCGCTGAGTACTCCGGGACGCACGGCGACAGACTGCGTCTTTTGCGTGCCTTGTACCCCTGACCGCCCTTCGTGCCTGGAACGTGGGCAGGCTTTCCACCCAGACGGCGTCCGGAGATGGTTGACAGGACGCCGTGAAGCATCCGCAGTTCAGCATCGGTTGGCTTCGTGCGTGTCACCCAGGCGCGGATCACCGACATCATGTGTCCACGCATGTCCTGATTGGGGAAAAAACCTATCAGGCCCAGTTCCTGCTCGATATGGTCAAAAAACGCATCAAGCTGTTCCTTCCGGGCAGGCATCCGGCCCTCGGTCGGATCGATCGCCTCGCCGGGGTCCGTCATGCCGGCCTGAAGCCATTCGTACGAGACCAGCAGGACCGCCTGGGCAAGGTTCAGCGAAGTCAGGCCGGGGTTGAGCGGGATGGTAACCACGTAGTTCGACATCGCAACGTCCTCGTTCTGAAGACCGGTGCGCTCGGCTCCGAACATAACCGCGACCGTCGCTCCAGATGAGGCCAGAGCCCTGATCTCGACCGCCGCGCGCCGCGCCGTCATCTCGGGTATCACCATGTCGCGGGGACGCGCCGTGGTCGCGAAAACATGCGTGCAGTCGCCGATCGCCGCGGCGGTAGTCTCGAACACGCGTGCGCTTTCCAGCAGGCCCCTGGCGCTCACCGCCATTGCCCTGGCCGAGCCGTCATTCCACTCGGCACATGGCCGCACAAGCCTCAGGTCGGTCAAGCCACAGTTCATCATGGCGCGACAGACCGCCCCGATATTCTGGGGATTCGAGGGCTCCACCAGCACTACGGCCGGCGCTCCCGCAAGGATTCCATCTCCCGGGCTGGTAATAGGCACGGCTGACTCCGGAAAAATCCGCGCAGATGATACTACAGGACCACCCGAACCCACATCCTCATCATCCCTGCCAACCACGATGGCGGTCGTTGTTAAATATTTCACCGTTGATTCAACGCCATGCGTCATTCATACTGGCAGGCAGTCACCTTTGATGGTAAATATGCTGTCATCAGGACGGTCGGGGCTCGACCGGACGTAACCCAAGAACGGAGAAATGCGAATGGCCGACAAGATTTACTGGGTTCCCTTCAAGGAAATGGAAGCATTCATGAAGGACGTGTTCATGGGTCTGGGCGTCCCGGAAGAAGACGCCGCCATCTGCACCGACGTCCTGATCACCTCCGACAAGCGAGGCATCGACTCGCACGGCATCGGCCGCCTGAAGCCGATCTACTACGACCGCATCAAGGAAGGTGTTCAGTTCGCGAATACCAACTTCGAAGTGGTGAGCGACCGCGAGGGTACCGCGCTGGTCGACGGCCACGACGGAATGGGTCATGTGATCGCTTACAGATCAATGAAGATGGCGATCGAAAAAGCCAGAAAATACGGCCTTGGAATGGTCGCGGTCCGAAACTCGACGCACTACGGCATCGCCGGATACTACCCCCTTATGGCCATCAAGGCCGGCATGGCCGGTTTCACCGGAACCAACGCCCGTCCCTCGATCGCCCCGACATTCGGCGTCGAGAACATGCTCGGCACCAATCCGTTGACCTTCGGATTCCCGACCGATGAAGATTTCCCGTTCGTGATCGACTGCGCGACATCCGTTACGCAGCGCGGCAAAATCGAGGTGTACGACCGCATCGGCAAGACGATGCCGGAAGGCTGGGTTATCGGCGACGACGGCAAGACCCGCACGGATCCTACACAGACACTGAAGGATCTGGTCGCCGGCACCGCTGCGCTGACCCCGGTGGGCGGCCTGGGCGAGGACGGCGGCGGATACAAGGGTTACGGCTGGGCTACGGTGGTCGAGATCATGTCCGCCGCGTTCCAGGACGGGGCGTACTTGAAGCAGCTTCTCGGCGTGGAAAACGGAAAGAAGGTCCCCTACCACCTGGGACACTTCTTCATCGCTATCGACATCGAGCACTTCATCAACCTGGACATCTTCAAGAAGATCGCCGGCAACATCTGCCGTGACCTGCGGAATTCAAGGAAGGCTCCCGGTCAGGAACGCATCTGGACGGCCGGCGAGAAGGAACACGACGCCTGGCTGTTCCGCAAGGATCGCGGCGTTCCGGTAAACGCGCCCCTGATGAAGAACTGCAACGACATGCGCCGCGAGCTCGGCCTGTCCCAGTACAAGTTCCCCTGGGACGCCGAATAACCGAACGGCGCTTCGTACATTACTGCCCGTTGTGATTACGATTCACGCATTATAAAATCCGCTGACCAGAAACGGAGTCCCGCCCGTGAAAACCAGGTCCTCTGTAACTGTCACAAAGCTTACACTTTTCTGCGCCGCATTCATTTTTGCGGCCATCCCGGTCATGTCCGGCTGCGGCGATGACGGTCCGGTTGATCAGGATGTCTCGATCAACGAGGATGTCGTTGGCGACGACATCATCGGAGACACCGGTCAAGACACTGCCGGTGACACGACCGTGGACAGAGTCGAAGACGCCATCGAAGACGCCAGCGAGGACACGGTCGAAGACCTGCCCGGAGACTCCAGCGGATCGGAACTGCCCCCGGATGCAGTGGAGTGCCTCCCGGAACCTGCCGGACCCGTGATCAGGGTTAACGTCTACAACGACACGAACGCCAGTTCAAAAACCGACCTGGCGCAGAGCCGCACGGACGTCGACACGCCGGTCGCCGGAGTGCCGGTCGTGATGCTGGCGCCGAACGAAGACGCCGGTGTGACCTGTGAA
>JAGOFO010000262.1 GCA_017997155.1 Myxococcota bacterium | reverse complement strand
GCTGGCGGCGACCATGTCCGACATCGGGGCAAAAGACACGCTCAGCCCGTAACAAAGCGTCCTGTACCTGCAGGCGCCGCATGCGGACAGGCGAACGAAACCGACCTCCTCGCCACCGCTGCGTCCGCCCGGATCATCCGAGTCATGCTCCCTGAAACTGGAACGCTCGTACATCTTCAGATCGATGCCGGCGGTCGAATCGCCCAGCATGCAGGGCGGGATATTGAACGGTTTGATCAGGTAGCCGTGGGAGGCGCCCGCTGCCGCCGACCTGCGAATCGCGTCCAGGAGATCGTCCAGCGCGACCGGGGCCGAACCCTGGAAGTTCGCCTTGCCGATGATCTGGGGCTGAAGAATCATCAGGCGCACGCCGATGGCGCCCAGCATATCGGTCAGCCTGTCCAGTTCCTGAACGTTGCCGCCATGAATCACGGTGAAGGTGTTCAGACGGAAGCGTCGAGGCCCCAGCGCCTGCTGCGCCTTGACGCCGTGAGACAAGGTTCGTATTGCCTGGGCGAAGGCGCCCTTCCTGCCGGTCATGGCATCGTGAACAGCGGAAGACATCCCATGAATGGAAACGCCCATCCCGTCCAGCCCGCCGCGGACACAATCGCTGAAAAATCCGGGATCCGACAGCATGCTGCCGTTCGTGGTCACGGACACATGCTGGAACCCGACACTTCTGGAGTACTCAACCAACGCTTTGAAATCCTTGCGTATGGTCGGTTCTCCGCCGGTCAGCGACAAAGTCGTGAACCCGTTCTCGACGCCCCAGCGAATCCTATCCCTGATCACCTCGGATGGCACCAGCCGGGTGTAACCCGGGATTCGCCTGTATCCATTTTCGTAGCAGAATACGCAGCGGTTGTTGCACTGTATTCCGGTCTCGACCACCAGGGTTCGTTCGTGGACGTCTTCCATGGCCGGATTTTAGCCCAAAACACAACTCATTAAGTGTATTATTCCGGCCGACAGACCCATGTGCGACAGTGATGATATCCTGTCCTTGGTCGACAAGGACGCAATCGCGCGAGGCGGACTTATGAAGTTGGCATCAAAACTCTTGATTTTAATAACTTTCGTCGTTGGTGTTTCATGTGCTTCGACTAACTCGTCGATCGTTTCCCGTGGCGGTGTCGTCAAGGTGACAAACGCCTCCGGTGAGCAGATAGAGGTGTTTGTCGACGGATCTCGATTCGTCGTGATGGAACCTGGCGATGTCGATGAACTGGACAAGATCATTTCCGGCCGGCGGCTGCTGAGGGCCACCGGTGTGGACTCGGGTCTTTTCACCGAACGCGAGTTCGATCTCGAGATCGGATCCGCTCAGGAATGGGTTGTCACCCGGTTCAGCGTGGTTGCCGAAGGCGGACCCGATAGCGCGACGACCGGTTCCATAGACGTGGACAACACGCTGGATGCCGCGGTTGTGGTTACGGTGCCCGACCAGGGCCCCAGAACGGTTCCACCCGGAGTCAGGCTCAGGATCTCCGGGATTCCTTTCGGATTGATCTCCGTGTCCGCGGTGGTCGAGGGCACCGATTTGTCGTTTGCCACCGACCTTCACGTCAAGAACGGCGCTGTCCCGGTGTTTGCCATCAACCAGCCTTCACGCGCGATCAGGGTCGAGAACCGCAGCGGTCGCCCTGCTGTTCTGCAGAGCAGCACGCATTCACCCAAGCTGATTCCGGATGGTCGCGCGGTCGTGCTGGATTCCATTGTGACCGATCAGGTGGACCTGGTGGTGCTGGACACCGCCCGACGGGTACTTGCATCGCTCAAAGTTCAGACGGTCGCCGGCAAGGTCATCGATGTCGTGGTGAACCGTCCTGCCGGGGTACTGAAGATCGTGTCCGACGTGGACGAAGACGTTTCAATCTACGCGGACGGCGTCCTTGCCGGAAGCTGCGCGGCGCGCGGCGGCGCCACGATTCAGGGACTGGTTCCCGGGCGCAACAACCTGAGGGCCGTGGACGCGGCTGGAACGACCGTGTCCGTGGCGCTGATCGAGATCGGCAGCGAACCGGCTCTGTGGCTGCTGGACAGGACCGGTTCCTCGATGATGGCACCCGGCACCGGCGGCATCGAGGTCACGAACACTTCACGCGAAAAGACCATGGTGTACCTGGACGGGGCGCTGCAGGGACCAATCGGTGCCGGTGGCAGGATGCTCTACCCTTCCATTCCGCCGGGCGACCACGAGGTCGTGGTGATCGGGCAGTCCGTGGAGTCTTTCGCCAGGGCCACGATCACGGTTCATGAATCCGCCGTCGTCTCCTGGAAGGCGATCATGCCCGGGGCGACCCTTTCCGTCAGGAACGACGGAACCGAAGCCGTCAACGTCTTCTGCGACGGCCGCCAGCTTGGCAGCGTCGAGGCTGGCGCGACATCAGCCTTCCCGGTGGTCGAGGGAACCCACAGAATCGACATCGCGGGGATCAGATCGGCGTCGTCCGTGGTGCGTGAGACCGATTTCCCGGCTGGAGCGACGACGTCGGTCGTCTACTCCGGTCAGTTCGCCACGGTGGTTATCACCAATATGTTCAGCGACGCCGTCGAGGTCAGAATCGATGAACGCGTGCTGGGGATCCTGAAACCCGGCGAACGCGTGACCGTTTCGGACGTGCGCCCGGGCACGCTCCGCCTCTCGGCCCAATCGACGGACCGCCCGGTCAGCAGCACGGCCACAGTCACGCTGCTCTCGGGTGAGGCGTACGACTGGACAGTAAATCCCTGATTTAATTTAGATATCGCGGACTAACGAACCAGCGGGAACCACAGATACAGCCACGCCCATGTGAACGGCCCGACGAACAGAAACGCGTCTATGCGGTCCAGCATGCCGCCGTGTCCCGGAAACAGGTTGCCGGAATCCTTCACGCCGGCGGATCGCTTGAAGAGTGACTCGACAAGGTCTCCGGCCTGGCCCAGCGCGCCTCCGATCAGGGACAGCGCCAGCAGCGGCAGCGGCGGATAGTCGATCCG
>JAGOFO010000053.1 GCA_017997155.1 Myxococcota bacterium | reverse complement strand
GTGTCCGGCGACGAGTACCACCGCCACGTCACCGACCTCGGCGGATTCACGGTTCTTCGCGATTTCAAGACCGGGTGGCTGCACTACGCCGACCTTGTCGACGGCAGGCTTGTCGCCACCGAACTGGCCGCCGGACTGGACGATCCCATCGCCTGGGGCCTGGTGCCCAATCTGCGGTCAACATCGGACGCGGTCATGAGTGACATCGTCTCCAGACGGGCCGCGAAGCGGTCGGCCAACGTGACCCCGTCAACAGGCACGATCAACAACCTGTTCATCTTTATCAGGTTTCAGAAGGATGACGCGCTCTGGGACGAGGTGGCCACCTACAATCAACAGTTCAACGGAACCGCTCCGGGTGAAGCCTCGCTGCGCGCCTATTTTCACGAGATTTCGATGAACGCGGTGGATGTGGTAACGACCTTCCTTCCCCCGCCGGACGGCAAATGGATGACCGCCTACACGGCCCCGGTAGCGCGCACCTATTACCAGCCGTGGGATGCGGTTCACAACCCCGAAGGGTACAAGAACGACTCGGAACTTCAACAGCGCGAGCACGCCCTTCTGAAGGACGCCCTGGCTTACGTCGAACCCATGATCCCCGAGACCATCGACTTCGACGCCAACGACGACGGAACATTCGACAACGTGATCTTCATGGTTCAGGGTTGGCCCGACACATGGTCTGACCTGCTGTGGCCGCACAAGTGGGAATTCTGGGAAGACGTCTACTGCAAGGGTCTGAAGGTCGTGACCTACAACCTTCAACTCAGCGTCCTGATGCTGATTTCCCCCGGCACCTTCGTCCACGAGATGTATCACTCGTTCGGGGCGCCCGATCTCTACCACTATTCGCTGGACGGCATCGACGCTGTCGGCCCGTGGGACGTGATGGATCAGACCGGCATGCAGGCGGCGCAGCACCCCCTCGCGTACATGAAATGGAAGTACGGCAACTGGATTGACGACATACCGCTGGTCACCGAAAACCAGCAGATCATCCTGACCCCGGACTGGGTCCAGGGTACCCAGGCGGTCAGGGTAAACGTCCCGGAATCGACTTCCGAATACTTCGTCATGGAATATCGGCGCAAGACCGGGATGTTCGAGTCCTCGCTGCCCGGTTCCGGACTGCTCGTGTACAGGATCGACCCGTACCAGGAAGGCGAGGGAAACCGAAACGGTCCGCCGGACGAAGTCTGGGTTTTCAGACCGGATGGCCAACCATACGCCACGGGCGAGATCAAAAGGGCTCCCATGCGCGCGGACGGGCGCGCCGTGATGAACACGGTCACCAACCCATCCCCTTATCTGGGTGACCAGACCCCGGTTACGCTGCGTGTCTACGACGTCGGCGAGGTCGGTGGGAACATCGCGTTCCGCGTGTGCCTGAATCCACCCGGATGCGGAGAACGCGTGTGCGGCGACGATGGGTGCGGCGGCTGGTGCGGCGACTGCCCGTCCGGTTACTGGTGCGACACGGGCGCGTGCGCGGCGTGCTCGTGCGCCGGTCGTGAATGCGGCGACGACGGATGCGGCGTCCCGTGCGGCGCGTGTGAGGATGAAAACCAGTGCACGACCGACTCATGCGTCGATTTCGCCTGCGTGTTCGAGGTCGACGAAAACGCTGCCTGCGACGATGAGGATCCATGCACATCCGGCGACACCTGCAACCAGGAAGGTGTCTGCACAGGCCAGAGCTACGTGTGTTCTCCCGGGCAGTGCGAAGAAATCTCGGTATGCGACGGCGAAGGCGGTTGTCAGATCACATTCAGACCTCAAGGCTATTCCTGCCAGGACGGAGAAGGGGTCTGCAACGACGAAAGGTGCGCGGAGCCGCGATGCGACGGTTTCGGCGCCTGCACGATGGTAAACGTCGCCGACGGCACCCCGTGCGACGACGGCGACCCCGATACCGAAGAGGACCAGTGTGACGAACAGGGTTTCTGCCGCGGCACGCCAAAGACCTCACAGGACGTGATCGTGGGTGAACTGCCCGATCCCGATGCGGACCAGGACACGAAGGACAATGACGCCAGCGGGTCCGACATCGAAAATGACGACTCCGGTTGTTGCTCACAGGGGAACGCCGGACACCCGACGGCGGTCCTGATGCTGATCCTTTTCTGCGCGATAGTGATATTCAGAAGACTCTCGAACGCCTGAAGCACGCCAGGCAGCAGGCCAGCACCGACAACAGCAGCAGGTTGATCGCGGCTCCGCCCCCTGCCCCACCAGCGTCACAACCGCCATCCGAGGCCTGGGCCCGTTCATCGCCACCCAGTCCGTCCGCCTCGATCACATCGCGTCCGGCATCATCCGCCACCGATGGCATTTCGGCAAAGTCCGGAATCCCGGGCACGCAAGCGCCATCGGACTGGAACGTTCCGACCGGACAGCACGACGAACCGGCACAGCCCCGCTCGCCACAATCCTGCTCGACCCGTGAAGGAACTCCGCACGCATCGAACCACCACAGCAGGGACCCGCGACAGCCCTTTGTGACATCCGGGCCGCACAGACAGTCGCCCCTTGTCGGAACACACAGGCTCTGATCGCCGTTCGCCACGCAGGAGAAACCTGGCAGGCAGATGTCGGGACGGTCCGTGCAATCCAGAGAACAGTAGTTTCCCGACTCATGTTGCAGACAATGGTTTCCCGCAGGACCACAATCCGAATCGGAGACACACTGACGGCACAGAACCGCGACACACCTTCCCCAGGGTTGAACGCAGCTCTCCCAGGGGCTGTTGCAGTCCGCATCCGATATGCATTCACATCCGGTCGGGTCGTGAAGACATCCGATCACCGGGTCGCACGTGTCGATCGTGCACGGACGGCCGTCCAGGCAATCCAGCGCCGCGCCCATCCTGCATGTCCCGGCGTCGATATCGCACGATTCCACGCCGGAACAGACCGAACCGTCATCGCAGTCGAGGTCGTCCTGGCATCCGCACCGACTGATGTCAAAGACGCATCCCAGTCTGATGTCGCAGGAATCGCGGCTGCAGGACCGGTTGTCATCGCACGTCAGCGGGGTTCCGACATCACAGCGCCCTTCGTTGAAGTCACAACGTTCGGTGCCGGTGCAGACCGAAAGATCGCTGCATTGGACGTCGCTGTCGCACTCACAGCCGCCGGCGTCGTGCATGCACCCCAGAACGGAATCGCATGAATCGACCGTGCAGACGCGGTGGTCAACACAGTCCAGATCAACACCGGGCAGACAGATTCCCTTGTCGAAATCGCACGTTTCCAGGCCATTGCAGATGGAAAGGTCGTCACAGACCAGGTCCGTGCCGCAACCGCAGCCAGTCGCATCGAAAACGCACCCGTCCTGCGGCTGGCAACTGTCGACCGTGCAGGTTCTGCCATCGTCGCAAACGACCGGCTCCGTGTACACGCATCCCGCCAGGGGATCGCACGTGCCCGTGCCGTTGCACAAATCCCCATCGTCGCACACAGGTGGATCGCCGTTTCGGCACAATCCAGACAAGGTGTCGCAGACTTCCTGCCCGTCACAGACATCCCCGTTGCCGCAATCCCGATCCTCAAGACAGGAACAACCCGAAACGTCGGACACGCACCCCAGGATTGGATCGCAGGAGTCGATACTGCACCCGCGGCCGTCGTCGCAGTCCGGCGCGACCCCTGGAACGCATCCCGTCGCGGGATCGCAGAGTTCAAGGCCGTTGCACCGATCACCGTCGTCACATTCGCATGGACGGCAGTCCGGGAATCCCCAGTAACCCTGGACGCACTGCCCGCAGTCCGGTCCGGCGTAAAGCCCGACACACACGCACGGCCGCCCGGGAGCCGCGCATTCCCAACGCTCCTCGACCTGACACGATGAAGAACACCCGTCCGCGGCGACCGCGTTTCCGTCATCGCAGCCCTCGCCACCAACGATGATCGAGTCGCCGCACACCGCGCGGCACTCGGAACGACTCAATCCGATGCTGTGGAAACCACCCGCTGAAAAAGCCTGGAACGGCCCGACCTTCCTGGTCGTCTGGCCATAGTAATTGAACCCCCATCCGCCAATCGAACCATCGGCGTTCATGCCCAGGTTATGAAAGCCGCCGGCGTCGACCGCCACATAGGGACCGGCGTTCGGGGCCGACTGCCCGGTGCGCATGTCGCCCCACGCATCGACGGTGCCGTCCGCCTTCAGACCTATGCTGTGATGATCACCGGCCGCGATTGCCACATACGGCCCCGGTTTGGAGTCGGATTCGCCCCACTGGTTCTCACCCCAGCCCTCGACGGATCCATCGGGCCGCAACCCCAGACTGTGATATCCGCCGGCCGCGATCGCCACGAACGGTCCTTCGCGGAACGACGCCTCTCCCTGATCGTTGTCGCCCCACCCCAGCACCGAACCGTCCTGACGCAGACCGATGTTGAACTCCCGGCCTGCCGAAATCGCCACGAACGGCCCCTGCATCGGCTCGACCTGTCCGGAGATATTGGATCCCCATCCAACCACCGACCCGTTGGGACGCAAACCGATGCTGTGGTGCTGACCGGCGTCCACCGCGATGAACGGCCCGGCCTGCGGTTCGATCTGACCGTCGATGTTTCGTCCCCATCCGACAGTCGAGCCGTCCGGCCTCAGGCAGATGTTGTGATGGGTGCCGGCCGCTATGGCGACGCAGGGGCCGGGATAAGACTCGGCCGCGCCGAAATAGTTGTCGCCCCAGCCCTGGACAGTCGCGCCGACAAGACAGTCCCAGCCCGACTCGGTCCGACAGTTGGCATCGCACCCGTCGTCGGCCAGCAGATTGCCGTCGTCACAGTTCTCGTAGGGATATTCAAGGATTCTGTTCCCGCAGGTCGAGCGTCCCGCGACAAGCCTTGCCACGACATCGGTAGAATCCTTCCGCCCGGGGCACGCAAGCCCCACCATGGCGACGAACATGCCGCCGATAACAATCCACCTGTCCCGCGAAAAACCGTCTGTCAAATGCGGTTCCACCCTGTCTGGCTAACCGGCCAGCCCATCCCTGATCGACGGGCCCATTATAGTCTGCTCCATATGGATAACGCTCTAGAAATGATGCATGATAACGACGGATTGCGAATGACCGCCACCAAAGTCCGTAAGCGAAAACGGAGGCTTGAAACCGATGAACATGATCATATCGGCAGCACGATTCACCCTGGCGGGTGTCCTGATCGCACTGTGTATCATCGGTTGCGGTGACGAAGTGCCGCCAGCGGACGTCATCCAGGACGTCGTGACCGACACCACGGAAGCCGACACTACTGAAACCGACACCACGGAAACCGACACCACGGAAACCGACACCACGGAAACCGACGCCACGGAAACCGACGCGTCCGGTGGTGAATTCGTGATTCGCAAACCGTCACAGGAAGCACTCAGTTGTTCCATGATGGGCGGGGATCCCTACTACATCACCCAGCTCGATTTCGTCTGCCGCATGAACAACGACGCGTTGAACGCGGACCTGTACATCCAGACCACGCCCATCGACTGCGGCGAATGGGGAAACCCGTCCTACAAGACAGACGCGATCTGGTTGAAGATGGGTGACACAATAAACGCCACCACGGGCTCCTATGAATTCGGTGGACGTCATCACAACGACATGATTTCGTTTATGTACAACGGTTCCAGGCACATCCTGTGGCATTCCTCGATCGGATACGGCTGGCGAGCCTGCGCCACGCCCGATTGCCTGGTCGTCTGCGAACCTGGACAGGAATGCGTCGTCGACACGACCGACGGCGTGGCGACCGATGGTTGCGCGCGTAAAGCCGGTGACCCGCCACCACCGCTGCCCGTGATCTGCGTCCAGGTCGACTCGAATGGCAACGTGCCCGACTTCCTGGATCCCTGGACAACCGATGACCCCTTGAACGAGACCCCGGGCGCCATGATCCTTCCCTGCCTGGGCGAAGAAACGATGGAGCTCTGAAATGAAACGCCCGCTGACGGCGACCCTGAAACTGGCCGGGTGCCTTCTTTGCGCGATGTCCGTCGCTTCATGCGGGCCCGACGAAACGGGGTCGGTGCTCCTGACGGTCGAATCAGGCGGAAACACCGTGGTTCCATTCGCGGCGACCGTCGACCTGGGCAACTACCGCTACGCTCGTGCGTGGTGTCCGACCGGAGACACGGTCACCGACTTCGGGCGATGCGACGAAGGCCTTTTGTTTGGCAAGGTCCCCAACGGTTCGACGATGACGGTCAGGGCTCCCGGATTTCGGACATTCCGGGCCACGCTGAATCCCGGGACCGAAGATCGCGGGGAACTGGTCGCCGACCTGGTTCCGATGCCCGATTTCGTCGTCAACGACGACTACGCCACCGGCTTCAACGCGCAGGACGGCCTGGAAACGTTCAAACGAATGTCGGTCGCCGTCCCGGACGAGTCAGGCGTCCAGAGGGCGATGAAGTTCTACATCGACGACATACAGGGGGCGCCGCGGGTCTATTTTCAAAACACCACCAGGCATCCGCTGCACTACAACTTCGTGCGCAACGTCCTGGGACGCGCGATTACCCTTCAGGAATACGAGGAATCCACCTACCGCGGGGCCGACCGGACCGGCATGGCCGGCACGGTCGTGTGGTACGAAGGTTACCGCGTCGAAACCGAACGCACGGGCACGATCGAGTCGCCCTTCACGGTCGAGTTCTTTCCCAGCGACGACCTGACCACCGTTCAGGCTCTTGCCGCGTACGACATCATCCTTGAGGCGATGACCTTCCTGATGCCCGGTGGCTCGGCCGACCGCCTGGCGTACATGCCGGCATCGACCGCGCGCGCCGACGACCTGTTCAATGGTGAGCCTGTTTTCGAACGAACCGGGGGTCTGTGGTTCACCCTTCAGGAGCTGTATGCAAATATCACGATGCAACTGATGAACCGTGGGATCGCATACGGCAGGCTGCTCCTGCTTACGCCGGAACAGCTTGAATCAACAGTCGTTTCGTGGAAGGACATCGTACTCCTGACCAGGCTGCCGATTCAGGCGCCGCTGGTTGGCGGCTTCATAACGGAAGAGATGCAGACACCGCTGGCGCACGTCAACGTGGCGGCGATGAACCGTGGCACACCCAATCTTGTGCTGATCGACGCGTCCAGCGACCCCCGGGTTCAGCCGTTCATATATCCCGGTGAAGGTGGCGACGGTTCGGGGATCGTCAGGTTCGAGGTCACCAGGACCGGCTTCACGCTTGAATGGTCCACCCTTGCCGAGGCCGAGGCCTTCTGGGACGAAATCCGACCGGACGGACTGGAAGTGCCTCCCGCGGATACGCAGACCACCGGCATGATTCCGTTCGCCGACCTGGCCTTTGAAGACTCCGCCCTGGTGGGTGCCAAGGCGGCCAACCTCGCGGTGTGCCGTTCCGTTCTGGGGGATATGGTTCCGGACGGGTTCGCGGTTCCATTTCATTACTATCAGCAGTTCATCGACCAGGCCCTGGTGACGACCTTCCTTTGCTATGAGGCATACGCGGACTGCATTGCCGAGGGGCGCGCCGGCGGCGCGTGCGTGACCGCCAGGGACGCGTGTGTGGCACGCGATGGATCGACCCTGGCCACGTACATCGAAGGGATGCTCGAGGACGAATGGTTCCTGCAGGACTCGGCAGCGCGCGAGGCCGCTCTTGACGGGCTTCGCTATCTTTTCGGACACATCCCCGTGGATCCAGGCTTCGCTTCCCTGCTGGACCAGACCGTCACCAGCACCTTCGGACGCGCCGGGGTCAGGCTGCGTTCAAGCACGAACGCCGAAGACCTGCGGGAATTCAGCGGCGCCGGACTGTACGAATCCCTGGGCGCCAACACCGCCGACAAACGTCCTTCCGATCGAATCAGGAAGGTATGGGCAAGCGTCTGGAACTGGCGCGCGTTCGAGGAACGCTCGTTCATGGGGTTGAACCACACCGATGTAAAGATGGGCGTGGCGGTCCACCGTTCGTTTCCGGCCGAACTCGCGAACGGCGTCCTGATAACGCGCAACCTGATGGATCCCGCCGTGGACGGCTACTACGTCAACGTGCAGGTCGGCGAGACATCCGTGACCAACCCCGAAGACGGTTCCCTTCCCGAGGTCTTCACCGCGGCGCCGGCCGGCAACGAGTTGCAGGTCATCCGCAGCCGGTTCTCAAGCCTGTCCGAGTACACCCCGATCATGACGGACCAGGAGATCACCGAGCTCTATCTGGCCGCGCGAAAGCTGCAGATGGAGTTTTCCACTCTGTATGGCGCCAACCCATACAACTTCGCGCTGGACATCGAATTCAAGCTGGACTCGCCCGATCGAAAAATGGTGATCAAACAGGCCCGGCCCTATTCATGGTCGCCATAGGACTGCGGGCGCTTTCAACGCCCTGGTGGCCGTCACTCGTCGGACACGGCGCAGCGAAATCCCAGCAGTTGATCGCTTGCCGTGGGCAGATGGTAGTTGCGGAAGAAGGTCCGAAGGTTCATCTGATTGTCGCCGAGCGTGATGGTTCCACCCCGCGATACCCTGCCGGTTCCGGCCGACGGGCCCTGCGGATCGACTATCGGGCTCTCGACGAAGTAGGCTTCCCCGAACCAGTCGGAAACCCGTTCCCAGACATTTCCAGCCATGTCGCAGAGACCGTACGGACTGTCGCCTGCCGGAGATCTGCTGCACACCGGCATCGTGTCGTCCGTGCCGCATCCGCGCCCACCAAAATTCTCGTCGAATGTCACCGCGAGGTCGCACGAGACCGGCATCTCACCCCAGGGATAGGTACGTCCGTCTTCACCCCTGGCCGCCTTTTCCCACTCGGCCTCTGTCGGCAGACGCCTGCCAAGCCACTCGCAGAAGGCATTGGCCTGGAACCAGTCCACGCATGTCATGGGATGGTTTTCGTGGTCGGGCAGCAGCCAGGCGCAGTTGGGCGCGGGCTGGACCGGCGGCGTGCACGCGCCCGCATCGACGCAAGCGCGGAAAGCGCCGACCGTCACCTCGGTGCGATCCATGTGGTATGCGGAAAGAGTGACCTCGTGGAACGGAAGCTGATTCGCCTCGCAATCGTCGCGCCGTTCGGGATTGCATCCCATCATGAACGGACCTTCCGGAACCTGGACCATCCCGCAATAGCGCGAAAAACCACAGGATTCGTCCCGGCATCCCGCCGGACAGGCAACGAAGCCATCCATGACGACGTCGCCCGATGCATCGTCGACACCCATGTCGGTCAGGACGTCCGACGGTCCTTCCTGCCCGCAGGCGCAGAATAACAGGGTCAACCCCAGAACCGGCACGAGCCGTGACACGCTGCTGGCTTCCATCAAAGCCCCCGTGGAGACAAGAGAATCATGGCCGGTGTAGGGCCGGTCCGAAACCTTCAAACGCGAAATCCACACCCTCTCGAACCGCGTCCTCGACGCCAATGTCGTCAAGACGTCCCGAGAAGTACTCGGTGATCAGCCTCACGCCCGCGCCGATCAACATCTGGGATACGACGTAGGTGTTGCATTGTCTGGCAAACCCAAGCGACATCGCGTGATCCAGATAGCCCCGCGCCAGCGACGCTATCACCTGATAGACCTCTTCCAGTTTGCGGCCGAACTCGAGGTCCACCGACGGGCCCTCGGACAGGAACAACTGGACCAGAGGCTGGTTTGCCCGAAGGATTCTGGCGGCGCCGGTCACCACCCTGACCGAGACCTCCCGATATTCCTGAATATTCGTCGGAAGCGACTCGGCGATGCTCTCGACCTCGACGACTATCTGTCCCATCACGCTGTCAAACAGCGCGTCGAAGATGTCCCTTTTGGACACGTAGTGACGATAGAAAGATCCCTGCCCCACCCCGGCCTCGGCAACGATGTCCGAAACGGTCGAGGCATGGTAACCCTGCCGAACAAACACGGTCGCCGCGGCATCGAGCAGTCTGTCCCTGGTCCGCTCGCACCGCGTCTGGTTGGATGTCCTTCTTTTGTCGGTAAGCATCTGGTTTCCTCCAGCAACAGATTGTATCGCTCGAGACGGACCAGTCAATCCACATGAATCCCACGTGTAGGGGCGAATCACATTCGCCCTTCTGCGACAGGGACAGGGACAGCGACAGGATCAGGTTCCGGCGTAGGGGCGAATGATAATTCGCCCTTCTGCGACAGATACAGGGACAGGATCCTGAGGCCGGCCCGCAGGGCCGCCCGTCCATCCAAAGCCCAGGCACGAGGCCGGCGCCATCGGCGCCGCCGAGGCCCTGGGATTCGGGGCGCATCTCCAATTCTCCTCCACCATCCTGAGGCCGGCCCGCAGGGCCGTCCGTTCATTTATCGCCCTGGGCGTCAACCCGTGGATCTGCATTGGTATAGTGCACCGGTCCCAGGGTTTGCACCCCGGAATCGACGTCAACAAATCCACTTTCGGGAAACCGAATAAAAACAAGCGGATCGCCGAGCCTTCGAAACATCGTGCAAGGTACTGTAAGGCAAAGGAAATTCATTGCTTGACGTGGGTGCGAAAAGCCCTACACTTTCGCCGTTCTCGAGGGGGCCCGATAATGGCCTGGTGGACGCCAATAAATTGTTGACGAGAGGTTTTGCCGTATGAAATTCCACTTCCCTGTCATTATCATCGACGAAGATTTCAGATCCGAAAACGCATCAGGACTCGGCATCAGGGCGCTGGCCAGCGCCATCGAGGCAGAGGGTTTTGAGGTCGTGGGTGTCACAAGCTACGGCGACCTGTCGTCGTTCGCCCAGCAGCAGAGCCGCGCGTCGGCGTTCATCCTGTCCATGGACGACGACGAACTGGCGAACGAACCCGAGCAGACCATCGAGGAACTGCGGGCGTTTGTCGAGGAAATCCGTTTCCGCAACACCGACATCCCGATCTTTTTGTACGGCGAGACCCGGACCGCGCGTCACGTCCCGAACGACGTTCTGAAGGAGCTTCACGGCTTCATCCACATGTTCGAGGACACACCCGAGTTCATCGCGCGCTACGTCGTGCGCGAGGCGAAGTCCTATGTGGATTCACTGCCGCCACCGTTTTTCCGTGCACTGACGCACTACGCGGCCGACAGTTCGTACTCGTGGCACTGCCCTGGTCACTCTGGCGGTGTTGCCTTCCTGAAGTCACCCGTCGGTCAGATGTTCCACCAGTTCTTCGGCGAGAACATGCTGCGCGCGGACGTGTGCAACGCGGTCGAGGAACTGGGCCAGCTTCTGGACCACACGGGCCCGGTCGCTGCGTCCGAGCGAAACGCGGCGCGCATCTTCAACTGCGATCACCTGCTGTTCGTCACGAACGGAACTTCGACATCGAACAAGATCGTCTGGAACTCGACCGTCGCCCCCGGCGACATAGTCGTGGTGGACCGCAACTGCCACAAGTCGATCCTGCACGCGATCATGCTTACTGGCGCAATCCCGGTCTTCCTTATGCCGACCCGTAACAACATGGGAATCATCGGCCCGATTCCGAAGAAGGAATTCGAGTGGGAGAACATCAAGAAGAAGATGCAGGCCAACCCGTTCACGGCCGAAATCCTGAAGAACGACCCGGATGCCAAGCCGCGGATTCTGACGATCACCCAGAGCACCTACGACGGCGTCATCTACAACGTCGAGGAAATCAAGGAAATGCTGGACGGCCGGGTCGACTCGCTTCACTTCGACGAAGCGTGGCTGCCCCATGCGACTTTCCACAAGTTTTACAAGGGTTTCCACGCCATTGGAAAGAGCAGCAAGCGATGCAGTGATTCGATGGTGTTCTCGACCCAGTCGACCCACAAGCTGCTGGCGGGCCTGTCGCAGGCGTCACAGATCCTGGTGCAGGACTCCGAGACGCGGCAGCTTGACCGCGACGTGTTCAACGAGGCGTTCCTGATGCACACGTCTACCTCGCCGCAGTACGCGATCATCGCGTCGTGCGATGTGGCGGCCGCCATGATGGAGCAGCCCGGCGGAAAGTCCCTGGTCGAGGAATCGATCAAGGAAGCTCTGGACTTCAGGCGGGCCATGCGCAAGGTCGAGGCCGAATGGGGCGACGACTGGTGGTTCAAGGTCTGGGGACCGGACGAACTGGCCGACGAGGACATCGGCGAACCGGACGACTGGATGCTGCACGACGGCGACCACTGGCACGGCTTCGGCCACCTGGCTGAAGGGTTCAACATGCTGGACCCGATCAAGGCGACCGTCATCACACCCGGACTGGACGTGGACGGCGACTTCGCGGACTGGGGGATTCCGGCGTCGATCGTCACCAAGTACCTGGCCGAGCACGGCGTCATCGTCGAAAAGACCGGACTGTACTCGTTCTTCATCATGTTCACGATCGGCATCACCAAGGGCCGGTGGAACACGCTGATGTCCGAACTGCAGCAGTTCAAGGATCTGTACGACCGCAACCAGCCGATGTGGAAGGTCATGCCGGAGTTCGTCGCCCAGTTCCCGGTCTATGAAAGGATGGGTCTTCGCGAGTTGTGCGACCGGATCCACGAGGTCTACAAGGCCAACGACGTGGCGCGCCTGACGACCGAGATGTACCTGTCAAACATGATCCCGGCGATGAAGCCGGCCGACGCGTTCGCGAAGATGGCCCACCGCGAGATCGAGCGTGTCGCCATCGACGACCTCGAAGGCCGCGTCACCGCGGTTCTGCTGACCCCGTACCCGCCGGGAATCCCGCTGCTGATCCCGGGCGAGCGCTTCAATTCCAAGATCGTGAACTACCTGAAGTTCGCGCGTGACTTCAACAAGCAGTTTATCGGGTTCGAGACCGACATCCACGGTCTGGTCAAGAAGGACGGCAAGTACTTCATCGACTGCGTCCTGCAGGAAGACGTCGAAGGCTGACCAGGGAAGGCTCAGATACGCGGCAGGCTGAGTTCACCGGCGAAGCTGGTCTGCATCACCATGGGTATGTCTTTGTACTGATAGTGCTTCAGCGCCCACATCAGCTTGACCGCCAGCATCTCAAGGCTCTGGTCGTGGCCCTCGATGGCGCCGGCCTTCAAAGCTCGCAGCCCGACATCATAACCCTTCATGCGGGTGATACCGTGCAGGCACTGGGACGTGACGACCACCGGCACCTTCGCCTCGGCCGCCTTCCGGAAGAACTGGTCGAAGTCGTAGGGCAGGTTCCCGGTCCCATACGCCTGCAGGATGATCCCCTTGATGCGGGTATTCTGCAGCAGGAACACCAGGTCTTCGGGATCTACACCCGGCGTCAAGGTGCGCACCACTATGTCCGGCTCGAAGCCCGGGAAGAACGCCGCCTTGTCAAAGCGGCGCGTTGGCAGCGACGGATTCAGATGGATGTCGGCACGAATCTCGCCCGCGTCCTGGGCGTTGATGCTGACGAACGCGTCCAGACGGGACTCCGATGCCTTGGAAGCGCGGCCACCCAGAATGACGCGCTCGTCAAACACAATGAATACGCCGCTGACATCCATCGTGGCCAGCTTCATGGCGTTCACCAGGTTGCGCCGCGCGTCGGTCTCCAGCCGGGAGCCCGGGATCTGGCTGCCGGTAAGGACAACAGGCTTTCCCAGGTTCTTGATCGCCAGTGTCAACGCGGCCGCGGTGTAAGCCATCGTGTCCGTTCCATGCGTCACGACGAAACCGTCGGCCGCGTCGTAATTCGCCTGAAGCGCTTCCAGGATGTGATCCCAGTCGGACGGCTTCATGTTCGTCGAGTCTATGTTCTCAACGTAAACGATGTCGAAATCGGCAATGGTGGCCAGCCTTCCCTCGATCGCCTTCAAATTCGCGATCGCCTCTTTCTTCGATGGCGCCGCCAGGCTGCCGTCCTTGCCTTCCTTCATGATGATGGTCCCGCCGCAGAACAGGATCAGGACCTTCTTCTTTTCAGCAACACCCATACGCACACCTTTGGCTTCAGGACATCCCAGGTCACTGG
>JAGOFO010000052.1 GCA_017997155.1 Myxococcota bacterium | reverse complement strand
GTGGTTGAAAGGGCGTTTTCGCGATAGAAGCAGTCCCAGGGGGCGATAGCCTGCCAGTTGTCGTCGGAAGCCGCATCGATGGCGGTTTGCGTGAAAAGCTGGTTCAGGGTGAGTGCGTTGATGTCCACGTCCTGACCGATGCTGATTTTGCACTCCTCGGTCGGGAACAGGTAGCTGGGGGCGTCACGGGCGATGAAGTAGGGCTCTTCGTTCGTGAAAACAAGATCCAGGCCCTGTTCCGGCTCATACCAGAGTTTCATCGTGATCACGCTGACCGCCAGCAGGCCCGTTGAATCGTTGATTGATTCCAACGCCTTCTTGAGCAGCGCGAACAGATCGGTTGGAGGAACCAGGGCGACAACGGCACGGACGTTGAACTCAGGTGCGTACCATGGCCCCCAGAGTTCAGTGAACAGTGACGCGTGGGCTCCCTGGGACACTCCCCAGAGCACGACGTCGTTGGACGCAACGGGATGAACGTTAAGTGAATCGAGCAGTTTGAGACCGCCCCTGACCGCATCCCAGGCGCCGATGGCCGTCTGCTCTCCGACCAGGTAACCGTGGCGGACCGTCGAAGGGTCTCCGAAGCCGTTCATGCCGATGTAATCGGGGGATATGACGATATACCCAAGCGAGGCCACGGCTGGGCCGAGGGCGCCGTCCTGAAGCCAGAACGCCTCGTTGCTGGGCGCGCAGGGATCCGAGAAGCCGGAGGTGCCGTGTTGATAAACCAGCACCGGCAATGGATCGGTGAACGGCTTGCTGTCGTACGGGAAAGAGAGCATTCCGGTGGCCTCGACTGGACGGCCGCGATCCTGCGTCGTGTAGCGGAAACGATGCGTGACAACCCCGTAGGGGACGGGACTCATGGCCGAGAACTCAAACTGTTCGAGAAGCGCGTTGATGGTTGCCGCGTCCAGCGTGAGCATCGAAACCATTTCGGATTCGACAAGATCGCCAGTGGCGCCTGCGGGTAGAAATTCGTACGAAGGCATTCCGCAGTTCGCGTGAGGCGGCTCCGGCACGGGCTGAACATCCGGCCCGATGTCATCCACCGCATCCAGGACGGTGTCTTCCACTGCATCCTGGATGGTGTCTTCAGGCTGAACGGTGTCTTCAGGCTCGCGGGTCTCGCCACATCCCATGGACAGGCACGTCAGCGTCGCTGTAATCACTGCAAAATTCAGAGGTCTCATGGGTTTTCCCAAAAAAGGTGAGCGATTAAATAACGCATCCCATTGGGAGGTTCAATTCCTAATTTTTCAATTACAATGAGCGGCCACTTTCCGGGAGGTGCTTGCGTGGCCAGGTGGTGCCCTGCGATGCTGATCGTGTTGTTGTCGGGCTGTGCCGGGAACTCAACGGACGACGTGTTCGAGCCGGATCCGAACTGTGTGCCGTCGTGCGAGGGCATGGAGTGCGGCGATGACGGATGTGGCGGCCAGTGCGGTCAATGTGATGACGGTTTCAAGTGCCGACAGGGCCAGTGCGTCTGCGGCGTTTGCGGCGGGACGTGCGGAGAATGCCCTGAAATCGATTTCGTCGAGGTTCCAGCCGGGACTTTCGTGATGGGATGCGTTGCCGACGCCGCGACTGTCGACAAGGTTTGTTCAAGTGACGAGTTGCCTCCACACACGGTTGCCATGGAGTCGTTTCTGGCCGGAAGGTACGAGGTCACGGTGGCGCAGTACCGGGAATGCGTTGCAACCGGGGCTTGTCTGCCGGCGGGGGACGACAGCGGCTGCAATGGCCCCAAGACCGGGACGGACAGGCATCCGATCAACTGCGTGACGTGGGAGGACGCAAGCTCCTACTGCATGTGGGCGGGGGCACGTCTGGGATCCGAGTCCGAGTGGGAGTACGCGGCTCGCGGGACGGATGGACGAAAGTATCCGTGGGGAAACCAGGGACCTACGTGTTTGCTGGCGTGGACCGCCGTAGACAACTGCGCTGGACCGTATACCCGCGAGGTCGGGTCTTTCCCGGCGGGTAAATCTGCGTTCGGTTGCATGGATATGGCCGGAAATGTCTCCGAGTGGATCGAGGACCCGTGGCACGGAAACTACAAGGACGCGCCTGACGACGGTTCCGTCTGGCAGATGGATAACCCGGGCGCGGCGCGTATTCATCGAGGCGGTGGGTACAATGCCAGAATCGAGGAAAGCAGGGTGTACAACCGCATGTCCAGCCCTTTGACCGGTTCGTCCAAGTACCTGGGTTTCCGTTGTTTTCAATAGATAAGCGCGCCAGCGTAATGGCCGTCTGAAGGCATTTTCATAAACATCTGAACTCTTGCGCCCCTGTCGGGGCGGGCCTAGAATCCAACCAGCTTATCAGTTCACGAAAGTCCAGATCCGATGATGCCCGGCATTGTTCGGACAGTGGGGGAACAAACATGAATTTGAAGGGGTGTGTTGTCCGGGTGCTCGTTGCAGTGCTCGTCGCGTTGTCCGTCGGATGCACAACGACGGGTCCGATATCACAGGATGCGCTGGACGCGGACGTGTCCTTGCTGGTCGATGTCGTTTACGACCAGGTGGAAGGCGACACCCCGACCGATACGGGGCGTGACGTGGAAGGTGCGGACTCATCCGGGGATATGGGACTGGATATTCAGGATGCCGGGGTGGACGCGTCGGACAACGGGATGGATAGCGGGATCGACGTCGTCGTGGACCAGGGTGGCGGCGATGCCGTGTTCGACGTGACCGACGACACGGGCGCGGACGATGTCCAGGCCGATGCCGGGCGGGACACCCAGGTTTCTGATCCGGGGGCGGAGGACACTGACGAGGATGTGACGACAGGCGGCCTGGTTCTGGATCCGGACGTTGCCGAGATGTCATTCGGAAACGTCCTGCCGGGATGTTCGGGAACCCCTCAGACGTTGAGATTGTTGAATCCCGGTGAAGAATTGATAGTGTTGACTGGTATATGGTTCGAGACTGAATCGCCAGCGATCCAGGTGAACGGCCTGCCCGCATCATTCCCCCACACGTTGGCCGGCGGCGAGGAACTGGACCTGCAGTTCTCTTTCGCGCCGGCCACGGCCGGAACATACGAGACCACAATCTGCGTTTCATACGAAGGGATGCCTGAGGACATTCCCGTTTGCGTGGTTTTGAGCGGAACGGCCGCGGATTGCGGGCCTGGAACGCATAAGTGTTCGTGTGAGTGCGCTGACGACAGCTCGGTTGAAACCTGCGGGACCAGATGCAGTCCATGCACCACCGCCGTGTCGGGAGCGGCTCCGGCTTGTGTCAAGTCCGGTAGTGTCTGGCAGTGCTCGTTCGCATGTCTGGACGGATACCATCAGTGCGGAGGCAGTTGTAAGTCGGATATCGACCCGAACGCCTGCGGGTCGTCGTGCACGTTGTGTTACAGCCAGGCAAACGCCGACAGAGCCTGCAGGGACGGGCAGTGCGCTTTTGATTGCCGGGACGGCTGGGGGGATTGCGACGGAATCTACTCGACCGGCTGCGAGGAGAGCCTGCTGACCAACGAGAACTGTGGCGGATGTGATGTCGCGTGCACGTCGGCTCCTTCTCATGGAGTTCCCGCGTGCGCTGACACAGGCTGTTCGTTCGAGTGCCTTTCGGGTTATCACGCTGATGGAAATCGATGCGAGGTGAATAACGTCGACTGGTGCTGCGGCGATGACGGGGTTGGCGGAACGTGCAGGGACTGTGCGTTCATGCAGACTCCGATGCCACCGCACACGACTGGAATATGTGTCGGGCTTATAGATTTTTCGTGCCAGCTTGTGTGCGAGCCTGGATGGATGAGCACCACCGGCGGCGTGAACGATGGATGTGAATGCCATTTCGTATCGGATTTCGATCAGCCCGGCAACGGTGTGGATGAGGACTGCGACGGAAGCGATGGTCGGACGGATCTGGCCTGGTATGTGTCAACGACCGGGTCAGACCTGGCGGACGGTTCGGCGACGGCGCCCTTCAGAACCATCCAGAAGGCGGTCGACTCGGCAGAGGGAGCGTTCATCAGGAAGCATGTGTATATCGCGGCCGGCGTGTACGAGGAGAACGTCACGGTCGTCGGTCCGGTGTCGCTGATCGGTGGTTTTTCCACGGACGGCGCGTGGACGTACTCCGAGACGAACGTGACCACCATAGTGGCCATGGGCAAGGTTGCTGGCCGCACCATTGCGATAGATGCGGTCGATGTGAGCCAGGAGGCATGGTTCGCGAGTCTGACCCTTGTGGCCGGCGCCGAGGTCCAGACGTCGGACGGCGTCGATGTGTACGGTGTGAAGTGTTCAAAGTGTCCAGGCCTGGGTTTGTACCGGCTTGATGTTTCGGTTGGACCGGGCGGCAATGTGACAGAGGTTCCAGTTGGGGCAAACGGTGCCAACGGCGGAAATGGCGGGGCCGGCAGCTACGTCGGAATGCCCGGCGCCGGCGGAGTGTCTGCCTGCGGTCGTGAGGGCGGCGCCGGCGGAATGGGAGGCTCTATTTCGTCGGGGTACGCTGGTGACCCCGGTAATATCGTGGGCGAGGGCGGGGGCGCCGGAGGTGCTGGCGGTGTTTCGACATGGGCTGGCGACGGCGGGAACGGCGCCGGGTGCACAGTGTCCGGGCAGGATCGTGGCGGGGCGCAGACCGTTGGCTCGGTTGTGAGCGGATACTGGCTTGGCACGGCCGGCACGACCGGCGAGGCGGGGTGCAGCGGTCACGGTGGCGGCGGTGGCGGTGGCGGTCGCGGCTACTACGGTGAGTATCCGGAATACGGTGGCGGCGGCGGTGGCGGTGGCGCGGGTGGCTGCGCAGGTGCCGGTGGACCCGGCGGCAAAGCCGGCGGCGCTTCACTGGGAGTCCTGCTGGATCAGTCGACCGGCGCAAGGATTGAGAATTGCGTGATATCCACATCGGACGCAGGTGACGGCGGTGTCGGCGGCACCGGCGGAACCGGTGGAACCGGCGGTCTCGGCGGTCCATGGACGAACGGCGAGAGTGGATACTACTCCGGAGAAGGCGGCATCGGCGGACAGGGCACCAACGGCGGCAAGGGTGGCGGCGGTGCGGGTGGCGTTTCCTATGCCGTGTACCTGTCGGACACCGTTCTGATTCTTCCGGGGAACAATACGCTGTCGAACGGCGAGCCGGGTGTTGGAGGATCGACCTCCGGCATCAAGAACGCGGTCGACGGTGTGTCCGGGTTGTTTAACTCTCCGTAGTAATTGCCTTTACTCGCTTTCAACCTGCTCGTCGCAAACCCACCCAGGTTGATTTTTTTACCTACCCAGGTTGGTTTTTTCACCTACCCAGGTTGATTTTTTTCACCCACCCAGGTTGATTTTTTGGGTACCCAGGTTGATGGGATGTGGGTGCTTTTGGGGGTTGCCACGCGCGCGCTGGCAATGGTACTATCTTCACGCCGCCGTTCAGGCGACATGCCTTCTCCGGGACTTCGTCTGACAGGACGGGATTTTCACACTCTTTTGTTCGAGGTCTGTATGCCTAATGCCAACGTCCAGATTCCAAGGCCCAAGAATGAACCGGTTCGCGACTATGCACCGGGGTCGGCCCAGAAGGCGACCCTGAAGGCGAAGATCGCCGAGATGCTGGGGGAACAGATAGAGATCCCCTTGATCATCGGTGGAAAGGAAGTCCGGACTGGAAAGCTCGGGAAGGCCGTCTGCCCGCATGATCACAATCATGTCCTGGCCACATATCACATGGCCGGACCTGACGAGGTCGCGATGGCAGTCAAGGCCGCTGACGAGGCATGGAAGACCTGGTCCGAGACCCCGTGGGAGGATCGAGCCGCCTGCATGCTCAAGGCTGCCGAACTGCTGGCCGGTCCGTGGCGTGATCGTATGAACGCCGCCTGCATGTTGAACCAGTCCAAGACCGTCTATCAGGCCGAGATTGACGCTGCCTGCGAACTGATCGACTTCTTCCGGTTCAACCCGTACTACATGAAGTTTATTTATGATCAGCAGCCCGAGAGTTCCCCGGGCGTCTGGAATTTCGTCGAGTACCGTCCGCTCGAGGGGTTCGTATTCGCGGTGACGCCTTTTAACTTCGCATCTATCGCGGGCAACCTGCCGACCGCCCCGGCACTGATGGGCAACACGGTGCTCTGGAAGCCGGCATCGTCGGCCGTTTTCACGGCGTACAACATCATGCAGCTTCTGAAGGCCGCCGGGTTCCCGGATGGAGTCATCAACTTCATTCCCGGTTCGGGCGCACAGGTCGGAAATCCCGTCATGTCGTCGCCAGCCCTCGCCGGCGTGCATTTCACGGGTTCGACGGCCGTATTTAACAACATGTGGGCGCAGATCGCTGCCAACCTGCCGAACGCACGCACGTATCCCAGGATCGTCGGTGAGACCGGCGGAAAGGACTTCATCTTCGCGCATCCGTCCGCCGATGCCACCGCCCTGGCGACCGCGATGGTCCGTGGTGCGTTCGAATTCCAGGGTCAGAAGTGCTCGGCCGCGTCACGCGCGTACGTTCCGCGTTCCCTGTGGCCGAAGACGCGAGACCTGATCGTCGACATGGTCGGTCAGATCAAGATGGGCGCGCCGACCGATTTCCGTAACTTCATGTGTGCGGTCATTGATCAGAATGCGTTCAACGATCACAAGCGATACATCGAGTTCGCGAAGACATCGCCCGAGGCAGAGATCCTTTGTGGTGGCGGATACGACGATTCGATCGGTTATTACGTCGAGCCGACCGTGGTCGTGACGACCAACCCGCGCTTCAAGCTCATGCAGGAAGAGATCTTCGGGCCGGTCCTGACCATTTTCGTGTACGAGGATGCCGCGCTGGACGAGACCCTGACGCTGTGCGACACCACGTCGCCGTACGCGCTTACGGGCGCCGTGTTCGCCGAGGATCGCTACGCGGCAATCAAGTGCGCGAAGGCACTCCGTCACGCTGCCGGTAACTTCTATCTGAATGACAAGCCCACCGGCGCGGTGGTCGGTCAGCAGCCGTTCGGCGGCGCTCGCGGTTCCGGCACCAACGATAAGGCGGGTTCCTTCCTGAACCTGATCCGCTGGGCCTCGCAGCGCACCATCAAGGAAACCTTTGTTCCTGCCAGGGACTTCCGCTACCCGTTCATGGGCGAGGAATAATCCCGGTCGTCACGCCTTCCTGATTGCTTCAAAGAGTTTCGCAGGTCATCGTGCCGTCTAGATGCTCGATGCAGATAGGTCCACCCGAGTCGCCTTCGTAGGTGTTCATGTTCATGACGTAGACTGCGGCGATGTCGGCGGCCTCAAGCTCGGCCAATGTGTTCGCGTCGATGCCTGGCTCCAGGCGCGGTTCGAACGCGAAGTCTTCACTGAAGTTGTGGTGTCCCGGCCTGTGGGAGCGTGACCACCAGGAGTTCAATTCAACGGGCTCGGTCGTGAATCCCGAGATAACCGTTCGTTCCCAGGAAACCAGCGGCGCCGTGTATCCAGCGGTGATTCCCGACGGCGCCGGAGGCCACCAGAAGGCGATGTCAAACGCCCTGCCGCCGGCAAGCTGGTAGTCGCGTTCAATCAGGGAATGATCTGGCCCGATCGGCAGATGCGCCTGACATGAAGCGATGGCCGATGTCTCGTCCGTCCGTTGCCCGACCGTTCCGTCCCAGTCAAGCCATGGCATGGCCCGTGACGAGGAAATCCGTATCTGGGACCAGTAGTTCATCGCATCGTCGGCCGAATACAGCGGACCCGCCAGCTTGTCCCGCGTCAGGGGCAGGGGCGCGACGATGGACCACGTCAGTTCCTCTTCATCCACGTTAGATTTGAAGGACATCGTGACGTTGTCGCCGTCCCTGGAAAATGCGACATCGGTCACGTCGGCACCCGGGTACTCAAGAGTCCTGACCTGCCCGGCTCGAACGAATTCGATCCGGATGCTGGACAACCACGAGTCATCCTGGAATTCCTTGACGAAACCGGTTTTGACCGCCGCTGAAATTCGAACCTTGGCACGGTGCATTCCGAAGACATCACCATATTCGCCCTGCAAGGTGCACCATTCCGCATCGCCACCGATCAGGAAGGTGTCGACGGTGATCCCGCTGGCGGCAACAGGAACCTCACGAACCTGTTTGACCTGGAACATGCCGTCCGCCGGCATCGTCCACGCCATTTTCTTGTATTCCACGTCAAGCGTCCTGCCGGTCCGTCCCGTCATCTCGACCCATTTCTTTTCGACCTTGTCCAGCAACCCGAATAACTCCACATAGTCGTTGGGCCATGTCATCACATGTCCGCCGATCGGAACCAGGCTGGACTCGGCGGTCGTTGACATGGATGGCTCGGTGCCCTGGCTCCAGAGGTATCCGGTCACGATCTCGGGGGTAGCGGTGCCTTCGGGGTTCGCCACCGAAACTGCTCCAGCCTGCGTGACGATGCTTGCGTTTGCGCTGTACTCGCCGCGTGTGAATGTTGCGACGCCGTTGGCCAGTTCGCCCGAATCCGGGTATGAGTAGTGCACCAGCATGGCCATGCCGACCTTCGACTCGTCCACGCCGCGCCTGAGGCGTTCGAGGTACGCGTTGCGGTTGTAGAAGCTTGCGTAGACCTTCGACATCGCGCGCTTAATCCCGCGTTCCTGGGGTTCCTGTGAATCGCACGCGGACGGTCCCGTGTCGTCCTTGTCGCGATCGTCGCCCAGACACCCGCTGTAGCTGTCGTACAGGCCGGCACCGACGAAGTCTGAGGCGTCCTCGACGTTGGTTGAGCTCCTGAAACGAATCTTGCGGGTGCTGGACCAGGAATTCAAAGCTGAAAGAATCCGGTCGGCACTGTCTGGAAGCGGGGTGTTGCGGATCATGTCCCTTACAGTGGCCAGGTCGGCGTCGAGCGCGGTCATGTCCGGTGGCCACGATGCATGTGGCGCCAGCTTGGCGTTGATAGCCTGCCCGAGCGTGCCATCTCCGAAGGGCTGTGCCATCAGGTCATCGTACAGCTTGAACGAAATTGCCAGCGCCTCGGGTGTGTAGGTCGGGATTGCCTTACGCAACACGCCGTAGTTCGCGGCCTTTCCTCCGAAATGGACGATGTCCGCCGGGGTCATGTCGTCCGGATTTCCAGTGTAGAACGCTACTGGCTGTTTGGCTTTGAAGTCGAGCGGCTTCGGCAGCCTGGACGCCAGCAGTGCCCCAAGATCGTCGTCGGTGATCGCCGTTGCGTCGACCAGATTCACCGAGCATGCATTGTTTTCAATGTTGAAACCGGCCGTCCACATCGCGACCCGTTTACCGGCCAGGGAACGCGCAAAATCAACCTGGGTATCGTCGGCCAGCCAGACGAACGGTATATTGAGCGAGGTCGAAAGGATGGCCACATGCGAGTTCGGTGTGGAAGCCGTGGTGCTGATGATCCCCGCCACGAAAGGGACCTCGGCAGGTACCGCGTCGGTCAGGAGTATGTCGGTGGGCAGCAGCATCCCTGACACGTATGCCGAGTCGATCTGATCCCCTGGAATCTCAACCAGGCGGCCCACCGCCCAGCCGTTCGAGTAGCACTGGTCGCCATCCGCCCAGCGATCGACCGATGAGATGCGTATGCCGTGAAGCTCGTACCACTCCTTGAAACGCATCGCGGAATCGTGCTGTTCGAAGGTGGGGAAGTAGAAGAAGTCGATACTTGCCCCGGGGGTTCCCTCACGGGGTGTCGGGGACTTCTGTTTTGAAGTCGCCGGCGCGTCCAGAATTATCGACTTTGTTACCGCGTCCCAGACCCTCTTGACCATTTCGGGATGGTACGAGTCCTGTCTGACAAGCTGGATTCCGACCTCGGTCGGAGAGCCTCCAGGAGCGAAGAGCGCCGCGCCCAGAATCAACTGCTGTCCTTCCTCGTAAAGCGTCGCGAGGTCGAATTCGTCCGCGGTCATCTGGTTGAACGGTTCGATCCAGTTGCGCGCGAAATCGTAGTGAAAAACATACTTCTGGCTGTCCTGGAAATAGACTTTGTCCGGGTCCTTCATAAGGACCACGAACTTGACCCAGCGTGGAACCTCGGTGATGTAACCGGTGTATCCGGTGCCACCCAGGAAGGGATCGTCGGGGAAGTGGACCGTGTTCTTCCAGTCAGCCGATGGCTCGAGATCGACGACCTCGGTTGGGACCGGCCATTCGAACGGGCCGGGTTCGGTGGATGTGTCGGGTATATCCCACGGCAGATCCGCCGCCGAGTCAGGGCCGGCGTCGGACGGAATGTCGAACCCGAAGTCAAATTCCCCTATGTCCGCGCAGCGGTGATGGTCTATGCAGCCTGGCGCTGACAGACACATAAGCGGGATCAGTGAGGCGAAAGACAAACCGCGAAAGAAGATACCAAGCGTCCTTGTCATTGGTTCACCTGTTATGTTCAGGACAAATGCGATGTTTCTGACGGGCAGTATAGCGAAAAGTCGAGGGAAAGGCGCGCTGTCGGCTATCTGGTCAGTTCCTTGACCAGCCTGCTGGCGCCGTAAATGTTCTTGAGTGCCTCGATGATGGCTGCCGACGAGACCGAAACGGCACGGTTCACGGATTCGTCGAACCAGAAGGCGCCGCCCAGCGACTGGATGTTTCCGTCGAAGATGAGGCCGACGATTCTGAGATCCTTGTTGAAGACCGGGCTGCCCGAGTTTCCGCCGATGATGTCGTTCGAGGTCGCCATGTTCAACGGTCTGTCGAGGTTGATGCGCGGGCGGGCGTCCAGCCAGGATTTGGGCAGTGCGTATGGATCGTTGCCGGTGTGGCGTTCAAAGGCACCTTTGAAATTTGTCAGCGGAGCTATGGTCGAGCCGCGCTCCGGGTAACCTTTGACCGAGCCGTACGAGAGTCGCAGGGTGAAGGTGGCGTCAGGATACGTTCGGGTCTGGGCGGCCTTGAACCAGGCGCGCGCGATGACGGCGCTGTTGGAGCGGGTGACTGCCTCGACCTTGTCCTCATACTGCTTGCGGACCGCCCGGGCGTCGTCGTCGATGACCATTGCCATCAGGATCATCGGGTCCATCGAGGATTCGATCGCCGAGCGACCACCTTCCCAGAGGGCCTTGCGTACCGCGGGATCGCCAAGAGTCGAGCCGGCAATCAGCATCGCCGCGAGGCTGTCCGGGGACTCGGAGCCGAGCACCTTCTTCACCAGCGGGTGGTCGGTTCCAAGGATCTCGCGCATCTTGGTCAGGCCGAACGTCAGCCATGCCTGGTCGATCTCGGGGTAGTAGGGCGCCGTGCTGAAGAGGCGCTGGGTAAGGGCTGGAAGGTTGGCGTCGGTGTACTCGCGCAGCCGCTGATCATCGGGTTTTTCCAGTTCCCGGCTGCCACGGACAAGCATCCTGGCATAGGCGAACAGGTCGGACGAGAACGCCTGTCCGCGCTCGAACATCATGTAAACGTCGAATATGTCTGCGTAATCCTTCTGGGCCTGGTCGATGGCGGCGTAAGCGGCTTCCAGTTCAGGGTCGGCGGCGTTGACCCTGAGGTTGAACTCGGCGTCGGCCTTTTTCTTGAACTGAACCGGGTCGAGCAGGGCCCTCCATTCGCCGTTGATTGCCTTGAACGAGTTCTCCACGCCGAACAGGCTGTCCTGGCTGGTGCGCCGGGCCTCGGGACCCTGCCGGCCGAACTGCGCAAGCATTCCGCGGGCCTCGGAGAGCCTCATCAGGCGGGCAGGGAACATGATGTCGCGAAGGAATGTCAGTTGCGAAACCGTCAGCATGCGCTGGGTGGACCCGGGATGACCGGACACGAACGTCAGTTCGCCATCAGTGGCGCCATCGGTCGAGAACCGGAAAAAGTCCGGGGTCTTCGCTGGCTTGCCGTTTTCGTAGACTCGCAGCAGCGACATGTCCAGGTCGTACCTTGGGAACGTGAAGTTGTCCGGGTCCCCACCAAAGAACGCGGCGCGGAACTCGGGAGCGAACACCAGCCTGACATCCTGGTAGCGCTTGTATCGGTAAAGATGGTAGGCGCCGCCATGGTAGAGCGTGACGACGTCGCAGCGCCACTTGCCGCCCTGGGTGCAGGACTTTTCGATGCGAGACATCTCGGACTTCTGCGCCTCGCCGAAGTCTGGACCGGTTTTACCCTCTGTCGCCTTGTTGACGCGGTCGGTGACGTCCGTGATCTCGACGAGCTGATTGATCTCGATCTCGGGACATTTCATCTCGGCAGCACCGGTCTCGGCAAGGAAACCGTTTTCCATCAGGTCGTTCTCGGCCGTCGAGAGCTGCTGGATGCATCCGCTGGCGCAATGGTGATTGGTCAGGATCAACCCGTCCTTCGAGACGAATGAACCGCTGCATCCTCCGGCCAGGCGGACCGAGGCCAGCCGAGCCTTCTTCAGCCATTTTTCGTCTGGCTTGAAACCGTAGGCCGCGTCAACGGCGTCGGATGGAAAATCGTTGAAGAGCCACATGCCTTCTTCCGCGGAGGCCGAAACCGGAGCGGATGCGATGGCGAGAGCGAGGATGGCTGCGAAAACCGGGACGGCGGATAACCTGAACATGATTGTCTCCATGATGGTCGGATTCAGTTCTGACTCAAGGCCGGCGAAGCATACAACGTGGAGCGACGATGTCGCAACACGCTTGGGGCGGGGTTTACGTTTGCCGGAGGCCGAACTAACATGTCACCTTGAACCCGATAGCTGGGGAAAGCTGCGATGAACAGGGTGTTTCTGACGGTAAGTCGGTTGGTGGTTTTGGGGCTTGTTGCCGTAAGCATGTCGGCGTGTGCGACGGGGGCGGTGGCAGGGCGCTGGCTTGTCGATGACCCGGACTTTGTGCCGCGGGATCCCGACTGTTCGGCCCAGGCCAGGGCAGTCACTCAGAGTTCCGAGGCCGTTGTAAGGTTTCCCGACATGGTATCCGCGGGCGACGGTGTCGTGTTCGACGGGGAGATGTTTGGCAAGGGCCGTCCCCTTGGCGAAGGTGTCTGGTTCTTTGAGCCGTCCAGCGGCTCGGTCAGGCTTGTGGGGCGTGACTGCCGCGGCCCGTTTTCGGTCCTTGATGGCGACGTCCTTATGACCTGTGAGGAAGAGGGGCAGGGGGCCACCTTGTCGCGGCTGGCCATCAAGGATGGGGCTTTGGCGCGCTTTGCCGGCGGCGATGTGGTGGATATCGAGGTCGTCGACGAACGCCTGGTGTCTGTTCAGGGATACCGGGTGGCCTTTGTCGACAAGTGCGCGCCCAGGATGGTGACCGAGTACTCGCTTGCCGTTTGTGGAGCGGGCATGCGGGATTGCCGCACCCTGGCGGCGTTGCCCGAGGCGCCCCGTTCGATGACCGTGGGTGACAACGTGGTCGTGATGGCGTTTGCCGGCCTGACCAGTGGACTGTGGGTTGTGGGGCTGGACGATCCGGTTGATGGCAGGGCAATGCCCGACATGGCGGTCAGGCGCGACTGGGCGTACAGACCGCTTCAGGTGCTGGCCAGTGGTGACGAGTACTACTGGTTCGACGCGGCGACCGGCAGGTTGATCCGTCACAACAAACAGTTCGCGAAGAATGCGGCGATCCTGGCGAAGTCGGTGTGCGATCCCGCTGCCCAGGGCACCGTAACATGCGGTTTTGTCGGCATGGCCGTGGCTGGAGAACGCATAGTGTACCTGACGGACGAGGCCAGACTGGTGGCCATCAACAAGGACGGGACGAATCCTGTCACCCTGTGGTCCGGCCAACCCTGCCGTTCGTCCTGCAGTCGTCCAGTCGTCCTGGGTGACAGCGTGTTCCTTATCAATGGCGACGACATGATATCTGTCAAACTGGACGGGTCTTCATTCTCCGGACTTGACCTTAAGAGCCGCGTCGAGGCCGTTCAGTAGACCGATCGGTTCCCGGTAAACCCACCTCGGAAATGTCTTGTCCCCCCAAACAAGGTTGACACTTTTGCAGCGGGATAATGTCCCGTATGGAGGAGTATGATGGCGAGGGCAAGAGCAGGACGTAGGGCTATGGGAAAGAGGATGGACGAAGAAGCC
>JAGOFO010000261.1 GCA_017997155.1 Myxococcota bacterium | reverse complement strand
TCGATGAAATCGGGCGTCCTGGCTGTCATGTCCAGCAGGACGTGATCGTTGCCCGTCATCTTCATCTCATGATCGATCGCGCGCGAAACGATATCGCGCGGGGCCAGTTCGCGCAGTTCGTGGTAGTCCTGCATGAACGGGGTGCCATCCACGCGCCGCAGCACGCCGCCCTCGCCTCTCAGCGCCTCGGACAGCAGGAAGGACTTGGCTCGCGGATGGTAAAGACACGTCGGGTGGAACTGGAAGAACTCCATGTTCGCCACGCGCGCGCCCGCCCTGAATGCCATCGCCACGCCATCGCCCGTCGCCACGTCCGGGTTGCTGGTGTAAAGATAGACCTTCCCGGCGCCGCCCGTTGCCAGCACCACAACGCCCGCGCTGACCTGAATCAACCGCCCGGTGTTGCGGTCGAGCAGGAACGCCCCGCCCGCCCGACGCCGACCCGACGCGTCCTCGCGCAGCCACAGGTCTACGCCCATCGCGTTTTCCAGGAAGGTTATTCCCGGCGTTTCGCGAGCCTTCTGCAGCAACGCCCGCTGAATCTCGTCTCCGGTGATGTCTCCGGCGTGAAACACCCTGCGCCGTGAATGGCCGCCTTCCCTGGTCAGGTCGTAATCGCCATCGACCTCGGAAAAGCGCACTCCCTGCGACACCAGCCAGTCGATGTTCCCGGGAGCCGACTTCACCACCAGTTCGACCGTGTCCGCGTGGCACAGCCCGGCCCCTGCCTTCAGAGTGTCGGCCACGTGCATCTCGAACGAGTCGTCCGCCTCGTTCACCGACGCCACACCGCCCTGCGCGTATCGCGTGTTCGATTCCCCGGCGTCGACCTTGGTCGCCACCACGACGTTCATGTGCCTGGCAACATCGATCGCGAACGAAAGTCCGCCGATCCCGCTGCCCAGCACCAGGCAGTCTGTCTTCATCTGGTACTACAACCTCCCGAGCATGCTGCGCGCCTCGGCGCAGTCCGGCTGCTCAGAGAGCAGTCTGGTTATGAATTGACGAGCCTTCTTGGTGTCGCCGCGAAGCTCGTTGATCCTGGCAAGCGACAGCAGCACTTCGCGCCGCTGATCCAGCGCCAGCGAGTCCATGCGCAGCAGCAGCGGCTGGAAGACCCGCGCCGCCTTCTCGACGTCGCCGTGCTTCATGTGCAGTCGCCCCAGCGCCATCGCGTTGCCTGTATTGGTTGAATCGTGTTCGTGGCAGATCCGATAGAAATCGACCGCCTTCCGCGTGTCGCCAGCCTGTTCGAGGATCCTGCCCAGCGCGTTCGCGTAAGGGGGAAGCTCCTTCAACATACGCTTGGCTTCAAGGTAGGTAACAAGCCATTCAAGGTACGGAACCGCCTTCTGATCCTGGCCTTCCGCCAGCAGATGGTCGACGATGGTCGTCACCACCCTGGAATCATCCCGACTGAGCGCCCACGCCCGCTCGGCCCACTCCAGGAAGCTGGCGCCGTCACCCATGTGTTTGCGGTAGATCTCGGCGATCTCCATCGAAAGCGCGGACCTGGCCGCGTCTTCCGTGGTCGTCTCAAGCTCGCCCTTGAGCAGCTCAAGAACCTTGCCGTAGTCTCCACGCTCCAGGCTGATGTCCTTCAGGAGGTACCTGACATCCGGGTGATCCGGATCCAGTCCGGCCGCCGCCTGCAACGCCGAACCGATCTCGGTCGGGTCGCCGCCCAGCCTGCCAAGCAGCCTGGCGATGCCCAGGAACGCCTCGACAGTAGCCTGCTTGCCGGCGTTCATCGTCGAAAGCCGCTTGAACATTTCAAGCGCGTCTTCCAGCTTTCCTTCCGATTCCCGGACCCCGGCCACGGTCAACAGGGCCTCGGGCTGGTCCGGGTCGATCGCAAGGATCTCGTCCGCGATCATCGCGGCCAGCTTGTTGTCCCCGATCCGCGAGTGCGCGACCGTCGCCGCCTGCGAAAGCTGAACGATCTTCTCGTGCGGGTCCTTCTCGAACGACGCCCGCCGCCGCATGACCGCGATCAGCGAACTCCAGTCTTCGACCTTGAAGTAAAGCCGCAGCAGTTCTCCGTTCACCTCGTCCGACGACGGGTCGATCTGCGACGCCTTGCGTGCGAACGAGATGGCCAGGGTCGGGTTCTCAAGCTCGTTGGCCGCGATCGACGCCGCCTTCAGAGCCAGGCGCAGCCGCTCCTCGGGGGCAAGGTCGGACTCGATGGCGTAGTTCAGCAACCGGGCCAGGGACTCCCAGTCCTCAAGTTCCTCATAAATCTCTTCCAGGGCCACCCGCGCGCCGTCATGGAATTCATCTTCGGCGATGATGCGTTCGACCGTGGCTCGCGCGGCCCGAACGTCCTTCAACTCTTCACGCTGAAGCGCGGCGATCTCAAGCAGCGCGGCGAACTGGGTCTCGTGGTCGGGCGCTACCGAAACCATTCTTTCGATGGTCTCGATCTCGGCCCTGACATTGCCCTGACGCCTGTAGCACTCCCTGGCGCGCTTCAGCAGTTCCGGGCCCGCGGCGCCGGTCTCGATCGCTTCCTGGTATGCCTCGGACGCGTGTCTGTCCTGACCCTGCGCCTCGTAGATGCCGGCAATACGTTCATGCACCGCGGTCCGCTCCGCCGCGCCAAGGTCCAGCCTGAGGCGGTGACGCAGCACCGCGATCACGTCCGAATGACGACCGGCCTTCGTGTAGCTCTCATCCAGCAGTTCCAGCGCCTGCCGATTGCTCGGATCGATCTCGAGAACCCGCTTCAACGCGTCCTCGGTCGCCTTCGGGTCGTTGAAACCGTATTTACCGGCCCGATCGACCGCCAGGAGCAGCAGCTTCTTCTCGAGGTCCTGCCACGACGCGGCCTTGGCTGCCGTGCGCAGGATGTTCCAGGTGGCTCTGCCGTTCGCGACCCGGTCGATGCACTCCATCGCCCGCTGGAGTATGTCGTCGTTCGACGGATCCAGCGCCAGCGCCGCGCCGACGTGTTCCAGCTCGCGGTCCGTCATTCCCAGTCCAGCCGCCGCGACCGCCGCCTGCGTGTGCATCTCGACC
>JAGOFO010000260.1 GCA_017997155.1 Myxococcota bacterium | reverse complement strand
TTCCGAGCAGCCCGGCGGCCCGTGCACAGACAGCCTCGGCCGTCTGGTCACTCGAACAGTCATGGCCATCGAGGGCCTCGACCGCCAGCAGCGCGTCATCCGCTACCGGTCCTCCTTCACGCCCCGAAGCCTGATTTAATGGAGACACGGAGATCAAAACGGCAAGCAGAACAACCGGCAAACTGCGGAGTAGTGTCATCATGCCCCCGGAACGAATAACCGGGCGACCGAATCCCTTCACGGGACGATCCGCCAACGGCTAACGCGTTTTATAGCCTTCATCGGGAGGAACCGGGTATCTGCCGGTGAAACATGCATCGCACCAGCCGTCACCCGAACCGCCGGACACGACCTTGTGCATTCCCGCGACAGACAGGTACCCGACGGAGTCGGCCGTCAACTCGCGCGCAATCGCCGACGTATCGTGCAGCCTTGCCGCGATGAGTTCTTCCCTGCAGGGCGTGTCGATGCCATAGTAGCAGGGCCAGCGAGTCGGCGGCGAGGAAATCCTGAGATGAACCTCACGGGCGCCGTTGGCACGAACCATCTGCACGATCTTTTTTGAAGTGGTGCCTCGAACGATCGAATCGTCGACCACGACCACGACCCGGTTGCGGATCACCGCCTCGACCGCCGCCAGCTTCAGTTTCACGCCGAAATGCCTGATGCGCTGTTCCGGTTCAATGAAAGTCCTTCCAACGTAATGGCTGCGGATCAACCCCATATCGAAGGGCACGCCGATCTCGCGGGCAAAACCGTTGGCCGCGGACACGCCCGAGTCGGGCACCGGAATGACCACGTCCGCGTTCGGCACCGGCTGCTCAAGCGCCAGCTGGCGTCCGAACAGGCTGCGCATGGTGTAGACCTGGCGGTCGAACACCACGCTGTCCGGACGGGCGAAGTAGATGTGCTCGAACACGCACCTGGCCAGTCGTGGCGCCCTTACCGGGCGGACGCTCTCCCGACCGCGACGCGAAACAATGACGATCTCGCCGGGCTCGACCTCGCGTTCATAGACGGCGCCGATCAGGTTCAAGGCCGTCGTCTCCGAAGCAACCACGGTCGCGCCATCCAGGTTTCCCAGCACCAGGGGTCTGAATCCGTAAGGATCCCTGACCGCCACCATCTCGTCCCTGCCCATCAGGACCAGGGAATAGGCCCCCCTGACCTCCTCCATCATGGCGGCCACGCGGTCGGCCAGGCCTGGACCGGGATGCGACACAATCGTGTGCAGCAGCACCTCGCTGTCGCTCGATGACTGGAACAGGTGGCCGTTGCTCATCATCCGCCACTTCAGCGACCCGGCGTTGACGATGTTGCCGTTGTGGGCCAGCGCCAGATCACCGCCCGAGTACTGGCAGAGCATGGGCTGCGCGTTCAGCAGCGAAGAGGAACCGGCGGTCGAATACCGCACGTGGCCAATCGCCCGATCACCGGGAAGACCGGCGAGCACGTCGGCCGTGAAGATGTCCCCGACCAGTCCCATCTGCTTGTAAACAAGCACTTTTCCGCCGTCGGACGCCGCGATCCCGGCGCTTTCCTGGCCGCGATGCTGCAAGGCGTGAAGGCCAAGGTACGCCAGAGTCGACGCCCCCTCGTGCCCGAAAATTCCAAAGACTCCGCACTCGTCATGAATGCTTTTCAAGACCAATCCTTCCTTCGCTAGATGTGATTTCTTTATCGTGACGCCGACGCACGCCGGGGCCACCGGTCAACTGCAATCAGCGGCCGGGACCATCGGCACCGCCGGGCTCTTCCGGATCAGGCTCATCCGCGACGCACTCCGCGGACTCGTCAATGGGGGACGGGAATATCGATTCGAGTTCGACCTGAACCTCTTCCAGGGAACCATCCGTCGCCACGGTAAGTTCCTTGACCAGCAACTCGCGAGCCTGGTCGAGCAGTCGCTTTTCACCAAAGGACAGCGGCTTCTCGTTGCGCAGCAGATACAGATCGCGCAGCACCTCGGCAACATCGAACACCGAGCCGGTCTTCAGCTTTTCCAGGTATCCACGGTAGCGACGGTTCCAGTTCTGACGCGGGCAGTGGGCAGGCCGACTCTTGAGCAGGCCGAAGACCTGCGGCACTTCCTCGGCGCCGATCACCTGACGAAGCCCGACCGCGAGCGCCTTGCTGAGCGGAATCATGATGCGATCGTCGGAGTCCAGCAGTCGGAGCATGTAGAACGTCTGCTGATTCCCCGACACTTCCCGGCTCTCGATTCCAAGCACCTCGGCAACCCCCTGAGCGGGATACACGGCCTTGTCACCGATCCTGAAATTATCGAACATCACCCACCTCCACCGTATCGACCGAAGCGGCCCCGCCACCCGAACCATCAGATCCGGACTGACCAACACCTTCCCCGTCAACAACGGAACCATCCGGGCTACCGGCATCGGACACGCCGGCGTCGGCCGAAGCCGCCTTCCAGTCGCGTCCGCAGATGTCCGCGACCTTCGCCGCGCGCCTGCCACCCGGGAACATCACACGATAATCCGAACACTCACGCTGAAGCTCGTCGAGGCTGTCGGCCGCGGCCAGAGCTTCAATGTAGGCGACCCTGACCTTCTCGGATTCACGGGTCGCGGGGATGTCACGCATCAGGCCGGAAATCCTGCCGATCGCTCCGGCGGGCTTCTTTCTGGTCATGTAGAAACGCGCGACCTCGAGTTCGTAGGATGAAACGGTGTCGATCATCCGGTCACGCATCTGCAGGACCTGCGCGCAGTATGGACTGTCTGGAAAATTCCTTACGAAAGACTCGATGGCGCGCAGCGCGGAACGCACATCGCGCTGGTCACGGCGATCCGAGGGCGGAACCAGGAAGAAGTCGCCCGAGATCGACTTGACCTTGCACTCGGCCAGCCTGAAGTAGGCGTAGTGCAGGTTCGGGTTGCTGGTCGACGAATTGATGAACGCGGTGTATGCGACAGCCGCCTCGTCGAACATGTCCTGGTAAAAAAGCGTGTCGGCGATGCGCAGCCGGGCCAGCTTGGAGTACTCGATGTGGGACGGGGCG
>JAGOFO010000259.1 GCA_017997155.1 Myxococcota bacterium | reverse complement strand
TGCCGATCTGTCCCTGCTGGAGTTGATCGATGGTGCCATGTGTCAATACTGCGACAGGTTGACACGCCGGGCCGGAGGAGCGGGAATACAGCCCGCGGCTGTTGCGCAGGAATGCCTCTGCCGGCGTTTCGGGCTCAACAGGTTCGGGTTGAATGAAGATCAGTTCGCCGTCCTGATCCCCGCCTCCATGAATGAAGTGTTTTGTGTACAGTCCGGGTTCAAGCGTGACCTTCTTGCACCCTTCGCCTTCCGTTATTGTCAGGACTTCGTTTCCATCGCTGTCGACCAGACTCATCCGATGCGGCGAGCCTTCGGCTGGCTCGTTCCAGCAGAAAGTGTGTTCGTGGCGTTCGAAATATCGGAATTCGAGCAGGTCCCGACCGGCTTGGAGGCCGGTGTCGCCCAACAGACCATTCGATGTCGGGTGCTCCAGCCAGAGCAGCACGGTGTCGTCCTGGTTCAGAGCCACGCCTTCCTCAAGTTCATCAAGCGCGTGTTCGTGGTAGGCAATACCTGGCGACATGTTCCGAAGCTCGGGCGGTAGCGTGATTTCACTCGTATCGCCGCTCAGGTAGTCGTCGGGGAACATATCCGCGATCAGGCTGTCAGTGGAGTGACCATCAGCGATGGATGCGTCCTGCGTCTGGACGTCCAGGATTCCGCCATTGTCGGGACTCGGGGTGGCATCGCCGCATGCCACGGCTGCCATCAAAAAAAGCGCTATTGGAGAGAGTCTCAGTATTCGTTTCATGTCGCTTCCACCTCAAATTCAGGGCCTTGACGTCCGTCTTGTGTCGCCGTCAGCAGTACGGTAGTCAGATCACGGAGTCGATGGAATCCATTCGCTGACCGATGGTTCCGTGCGTCCGCCAGGTCCTGCAATCTTCTCGTAGTTCAGCGAGTACACGTTGCGCCACAGGTCGACCGTCATCTTAGCCGCGGCGAACCCGGAGGTTCGTGAAAGGAATTCCCCGGCCGGAGAGTAGATGTCCAGGCGATAGTTGTCTGTGCTGGCACCATCTCTGATGTATGAAAGGACATAGATGTATCCCAGGTACTCCACCCCCATGTCCAGATAGGTGACCTGTTCGGTCTCGGCGTGCAGCAAGGTGTGATACTCGGTCTTGCCATGGAAGTACTTAACCGGGTTGCCGTCGATGTCGAGCGCCTGAATGCGTTTGTTGAGCGATTCGAGGATCAGCAGGGTGCCATCCGCCGTGAATGCAATCGCCTTGGGACCATACAGCAGACCCTCGCGCGTGCCCTGTCCGCTGATAAGCTGTGCCCACGGAGCGGTTTCGTCGGGGAAGGGTTCGTCGGGCAGCTTCAGGATTTCGAGCTTGCTGTTGGCCCAGTTGGCTCCGACCACGTACCCGCCGTCGCGCATCGCGATGTCGTCCAGCGGCTGTGTGAAGCGGCCCCAGCTATTACCCAGGTATGTCATAGGAGTCGTCTCGTCCAGGACCACCTTTCGAAGGTGATACTGGCCGTCCCGGGTGTCCAGGAAGAAGTTGTTGCCGGTGCCGTCCACCGGCCCGAGCAGGTCGTAGATGATGGTCGACTGCGTCGACATGCCGCATTCCAGGCTCTTGTAGGCGATGCCCGGGTCCTGTTTGGCCGACAGGTTCTGAACGTAATGAAGCTGCAGATCTGTTGTCGAGGTGTTGCACTGCGTCATTCCCGGCCCGGCCGCCTGCCAGGCGTACCCGAACATGCCGGTCCGTTGCGAGAACGTGATGTTGTCGAGCTGGCACAGATGCGAACCGACGTTGTCGCACGACAGGTCGGCGATGGTCTCGTCCGGCGCCTCCCCCGCGACCCATTCGTACTGACCGGATATGTAGTTCAGGCTCTGCTTGTGACTGTAGAGTGTGGTCTCATCAAGCGGAACCAGCATTTCTTCGATGGTGATGGCGGCGTCGAGCGTGTCCTGTCCGACCGGCAGGACATTCGAAAGCCTGCCCGTGGAGCCGCGTCCCGCCAGCCATCCTGTGTCGGAGTAGAACCCGACGGTCGCCTCGACCACGCCACCAGCCAGCGCCTCCTCGATCTCAATCACGATCGGTTCGCTGACCGTGGTTCCGGGCATCGGAATCGGTCCAATCGTTCTGTCCGCGGCGTCGCCCCATTTGATGATCAACTTGTAAGACGTGGCCGTGGCCGGGAACTGATAGTCGTCCGGATCGTGATGGATTGTGATGCGCATCTTCTGCGTCGCGGTCGCGGAATTTTTGATGACCCACGGAGAACTGAGCACCTCGACGGTGGTCTGCGCTATGGCGCTGAGTGTTGCCGAGATGCTGAGTAGTTTGAGTGCCCAGCCAACGAACGGAATCGCCTGTTCGAACTGGGTCTCGGCCATCTTCGCGACCAGATAGGTCTTCAACTTGGAACAGCCATACGACAGCAGGATTCCGCCGAGCATGCTTGCGGATCTGGACAGAATCCTTTTGGGGTTGCCACCGAGGCCGATCTCAGCGGCGTTTTCGCCGGCAAGCAGGAAAAAGCCAATCGCCGAGATCGCAAAGACCAGGTCGCTGTCCGCCATGATTGACTTGTACCACTCGGTGCTTTGAAGTCCGGCGCCGGCAGCCAGGAAGATTGTGGGCAGTGCGTACTCGAAGACCGCGGTCAGAATGATTCCATCGCTTGCGACCTTCGGAAAATCCAGGTATCCCACGCCGAGCCCACCGGCGTACAGATTGACCCGGCTGGCATCGTTGGGAATCTCGATTGTGTAGTCTTCCCAGTCCGCCGGAAGGGGGATGCCCATGATTGTGACGACAGGTGCAAGGTGACTCACATACTGGAGTTTGTTGGCAGTGTCGTCGTGGCTGGTCGTCTGGCCCGCGGGTATCTCAACCCTATGGCCGAAGGAGTCCTCGAAGCCGACAAAGAACATGAGATGCCGCAACCAGTGATTCTTCAAGCTGATCTTGACGCGGCGGTTTCCGGTGGTCGGGTTGTTGTCCAGGGGGCTGATTCTGGCTTCCAGTCCGGATCTGGACTGCGTGTGATCGAGGGTCC
>JAGOFO010000258.1 GCA_017997155.1 Myxococcota bacterium | reverse complement strand
CCTCGTCCACCAAGATCAGGTCAAAGAACCCTTCGGGGAAAGCCGGGAGCCATCGATCCGCCCGGCTGGCCAGTTGCTGGATGTTGGTGACCACGATGTGCGAGTTCTCGCAGTCATGGATGTTCGCATCCTGGCCGTCCAGAACGGCCGTAAAGGGACCATGGCTCACGTCGGTCAAAACACGCGTGGAGGTCCAGAAGCACTCGCGCCCGGCGACGTCGAACGCCGTGGAGATGCCTCGTCGAATCTCGAGGTTCGGCGCGATCACCAGCACCCGACCCTGGGCGGTCTCAAAAGGCAGCAGGGCCATGAGGCCCGTCTTGCCGCAGCCCACCGGAATCTGGAGGATGGCGTGCTCGGAACTGTTCCGGAAATGTTGGCGCGTTCGGAACCATCCCTCGACCTGGGGATCGCGCAGGTCCGGGTTGCCCTGGATAAAGGGCCGCGTGGTGTTGAAGAATCTGGCTATCTCTTCGTTGGTCATGCTTTTTCCGTCCAGTCCTTGCAAAGGACTTCCGCTTGTTCCAAAACAAGCTCCGTGGCGTGAGCCTGCTTGTCCGGCGGATAACCGTATTTTCGAAGAATGCGCTTGACGATCACCCGCATCTGGGCGCGGACGTTTTCCCGGACGGTCCAGTCGATGGTGATGCTGTTTCGTACTGCCTTGACGAGTTCTTGAGCGATCAGCCGCAGTGTCTCGTCGCCGAGGACGGCCACGGCGCTATCGTTGACCTCCAGCGCGTCGTAGAAGGCTACCTCGTCATCCGTCAGCCCCAGTTTCTCGCCTCGCTGGTTGGCCTCGCGCAGGTCCTTCGCCAACGCGATCAATTCTTCGATCACCTGTGCTGTCTCAATGGCTCGGTTTTGGTATTTCTTGATTGCATTCTCAAGAAGCTCTGCAAACGACCGAGCCTGGACGACGTTCTTTCGGCCGCGGGCTTTGATCTCGCCTTCCAGCAGCTTGCGCAGCATTTCGACCGCCAAGTTCTTTTGTGGCATGCCGCGCACTTCCGCTAGGAACTCATCGGACAGGATCGAGATGTCCGGCTTCTTCAGCCCGGCCGCCGCGAAGATGTCGATGACCTCATCCGAAGACACCGCCTTCGAGACGATCTGCCGGATGGCGAGCTCGATCTCCTCCGGGCTGCGGCGGCCGTCGCCCGTGCTCTTTGTTAGCACGGACCTCACCGCCTGGAAAAAGGCTACGTCGTCCCTAATCTCCAGTGCCTTCTCATGCGGAACAGCCAGCGCAAACGCCTTTGACAACTCGCTAACCGCCTTCACCAGCCGGTTCTTGCCGTCATCCTGTGCCAGTACATGTTCCTGCGCCGCCGGAAGCACCGAAAGCCTTTCCTGGGGCCCGCCGGTTTTCCATGGCGACCAGTCGAAACCGTGGAAGATGCCGCAGCAGACCTCGTACCGCTCCAACATCACTGCCACGGCCACTTCCTGGTCGATGGCCGTCTGGCCCTTACCGCCGCTCTCGGTGTAGTTGGCCAGGGCGTCCTTAAGCTGGTCGGCCAGGCCCAGATAGTCCACCACGAGGCCACCGGGCTTGTCCTTAAACACGCGGTTAACTCGCGCGATGGCCTGCATCAATCCGTGACCACGCATCGGCTTGTCCACGTACATCGTGTGGAGGCACGGGGCGTCGAACCCTGTCAGCCACATGTCGCGGACGATAACTACCTTGAACAGTTCTTTCGGGTCCTTGAAACGCTTTGCCAGTTCCTCGCGGCGAGGCTTGTTGCGGATGTGTGACTGCCAATCGACCGGGTCCGATGCCGAACCCGTCATCACGATCTTGAGGATTCCCGCGCCATCGTCATCATGGTGCCAGTCCGGACGGATCGCCGTAATGGCCTTGTAGAGCTCGACGCAGATGCGGCGACTCATGCAGACGATCATCGCCTTGCCGTCCATCGCCTCAAGACGTCGCTCGAAGTGCTTCACCAGATCCTCGGCGATCAAATTCAACCGCTTCTCCGTCCCGACCAGAGCCTCGAGCTGTGCCCACTTGGTCTTCAGCCGCTCCTTGTGCTCGACCTCTTCGCCCTCGTTGGCCTCCTCGAATTCCTCGTCCAGCAGGGGCCGAGCGGTCTCATTCAATTCCAGCTTCGCCAGGCGACTTTCGTAGTAAATCGGGACGGTCGCCCCGTCCTTCACCGCCCGCTCGATGTCATAGATACTGACGTAGTTGCCGAAGACCGCGCGGGTGTTCTTGTCGGTCAGTTCGATGGGGGTGCCGGTGAACCCGATGAACGAGGCGTTCGGCAACGCCTCGCGCATATGCCGGGCAAAGCCATCGATGAAGTCGTATTGGCTGCGATGCGCTTCGTCGGCGATCACGACGATGTTTCGGCGGTCCGACAGCAGCGGGTGTTGGTCCTCGCCGTCGGACGGGAAGAACTTGTGAACCGTCGTGAAAACGACTCCGCCGGAGGCGGTCGTCAGCAACTCCCGCAGGTTCGCCCTGCTCTGCGCCTGCATGGGCTGCTGGCGAAGCAATTCGTGACAGCGCGCGAATGTGCCGTAAAGCTGGTCGTCCAGGTCGTTGCGGTCAGTGATCACGACCAGCGTCGGATTCTCCATCGCCGGATGCAGCACTACCCGCCCGGCGTAGAACGCCATCGTCAGGCTCTTGCCCGATCCCTGCGTATGCCATACTACGCCGACCCGCTTGTCGCCGCCTGCACCGGCAGCCCGAACGGTCGAATCCAGCGCCAGGTTCACCGCGTGGTACTGGTGATACCCGGCCATCTTCTTGATGAGGACGCCGCCGCCCACATCCTCGAACACAATGAAGTGCCGGATGAGGTCCAGGAACCGTCGCTTCTCAAACGCGCCTTCCAGTACGACCTGAAGCTGCGGCAGCTTCGTATCGGCCAGTTCCTCACCCTCGATGGTCCGCCAGGGCATGAACCACTCGCGGTCGGCTGTAAGCGTACCGATACGCGCCTGCACGCCGTCAGAGATCACCATCGCCTCGTTGAACGAGAACAGCGAAGGAATCTGCATTTTGTAGGTCTGAAGCTGGTTGAAGGC
>JAGOFO010000257.1 GCA_017997155.1 Myxococcota bacterium | reverse complement strand
AGCGTCATCGGGTCGAGCAGCAGTTCTTCCTTACGGGTACCCGACTTGTTGATGTCGAGCGTCGGGAAGATGCGCTTCTCCATCAGCTTGCGATCCAGGTGCAGTTCGCAGTTACCGGTGCCCTTGAATTCCTCGAAGATGACCTCGTCCATTCGCGAACCGGTATCGATCAGCGCGGTGCCGATGATGGTCAGCGAACCGCCGTCCTCGATGTTACGGGCGGCGCCAAAGAAGCGCTTCGGCTTGTGCAGGGCGTTGGAATCGACACCGCCGGAGAGGATCTTGCCGGACGGCGGAACAACCGTGTTGTAGGCACGCGCCAGACGCGTGATGGAGTCGATCAGGATGACCACGTCGCGCTTGTGCTCGACAAGGCGCTTGGCCTTCTCGATGACCATTTCCGCGACCTGGACGTGACGGGCGGCCGGCTCGTCGAAAGTCGACGAAATGACTTCGCCCTTGACCGACCTTTCCATGTCCGTGACTTCTTCCGGACGTTCATCGATGAGCAGGACTATCAGGTAAACTTCCTTGTGATTCGTGGCGATCGCGTGCGCGAGATCCTGCAGGACGACGGTCTTACCGGTCCTGGGCGCGGCGACAACCAGCGTACGCTGACCCTTTCCGAGCGGGCACAGCAGATCGATCACGCGGGTCGTGTAATTCTTGGGATCAAACTCGAGCTTGAACTTCTGGTCCGGGTAAAGCGGGGTCAGATTGTCGAACAGGGTCTTCGTCTTGGCAACATCGGGATCTTCGTAGTTGATGGTCTCGACCTTGAGAAGAGCGAAGTAGCGCTCGCCGTCCTTGGGGGGACGAATCTGACCTGAAACCGTGTCGCCGGTACGCAGGTTGAAACGACGAATCTGCGACGGGGAGACGTAGATATCGTCAGACCCGGGGAGGTAGCTCGTGTCCGGGGCACGCAGAAAGCCGAAGCCTTCCGGAAGGACCTGGAGCACGCCTTCCCCGTAGATGAAGCCGTTCTGTTCGGTCTGAGCCTGGAGAATCGCGAAAATCAGCTCCTGCTTGCGAAGGCCGCGAGCGTTTTCTACGTTCAGGTCCTTGGCCATTTCCAACAGATCCGCGATCTTCATCATCTTGAGTTCATTGAGGTTCAACTTAATTCCTCCGCACTGTTTTTGACCGGCGCTGATATTTTCTGAAGGAGGATGCCTTGCGCCTTTAGGGCATCGCTTCCTGGAACCCTGCGACCGCCGGGCCCCGAAACGCCAAAGTAAATGATGAAACAATCGACCCAAATCACCGTGAAATGACTGATTCACACGGGGGCTTGAATCGTGAAAACCGATATCCTGGAGAAAAAGCCGGGACGTCCTTTCGAACACCCCTTTGGAACGGTTCGAATGTAAGTTTAGGTTTACGATTCCCGAATGTCAAGACTTTCGGCAGTTTTCGGGATTTTGTATCAGTCAGTATCCGTTTTTTGACTCGGCGAGCACCCGGCCGGCGTCGATGTCCGCGCGCATCGCATCACCAGCCAGCCAGTCACGCAGACATGTCTCTGCCAGCAGGTTTTCACGGAAGAAGGCAACCAGATACTTGCGTGTCAAAGCCAGCGTCACCGTCGGATCATCGGTGCCCGAACGACACAAAAGGCTGCAAAATTCATCACATGCATCCAGGAATGACAGGTGATCGGCGCCGATTACCTCGATCTGGACGGCGGGACCGACAGCCGCGTCATAGTAGTCCGAAAACCGGTTGCCGGCAGGGGCGCACGACAGGGAATCGGACAGTTCACCGTCCAGAGTCTGGCCCAGCGCGACTATCGGGATTTCGATTCCTGGCATCAGTTCCGGAGTGACCGATGGCCAATCAACGGGATCATAGTCGTCCATTGGCGGCCCGGCATCGACCGGATCAACCCCGAAGACCGCATCCACGCGCTCGTCGGAAGCCGCAAGCAAGAACGACAGCTTGCCGCCCATTGAGTGACCGGCGAGTCCTACCCGCCCGGGATCGACATGTCCCGCAAGTGGACCGTCAGCCGCATTCCCGGCACCGACCGCCCAGTCCAGCACGCCGCGCAGATATTCGGCCATGATGCGATGGGGCACGGGACTGAAGATGCCGCCGGGAATACTCGGCATGACCACGACCATTCCCCATGACGCAATGAACTCGCCGGTACCGATGTAGGCCGCCGGTTCCTGCGAGAACCCGTGAGTGAAGATGACCAGTGGCGCCACTCCCGACACATCCGGCATCAGGATGGTCACCGGGACGGTCGCCGCGTCTCCCTCGACCTCGAGGGTCAAGTCCGTGCGTGACGACACGACACCAAACGGACCCGGCAGAGAGGGATCGGCCACTTCCGAACAGTCGGGGCCACCACAGCCGGAAAGCGCCAGAATCACCAGAATCGACAACGGGATGCGACTCATCTTCGATAACCTGCCGTGCAAAGTGATTTAATATACATCGGCCGATTGAGGAGGACACATTCATGAGGCGGATTACCACATGTTTCTTAATGCTTGCGCTGGCATCCCTGACTGCCTGTTTCGAGATTGAGCAGACATCGGACACTGGAGCCGAGGACACGATCGTCTGGGATACGATTGTCGGGGAAACGATCTGCTTCGAAGAGGTTTCCGATCTGGCATGCCACCGGGACTCCGACTGCGCGGATGGACGCCACTGTTTCGCTCCGGGAGAACGCAACTGCGGGATATGCATGGAAGTCGAACAGCCCTGCGAGGTCGATGAAAACTGCACGTCGGCCCCCAACACGATCTGCGATTATCCGATGACTGACGAATGCTACTGCAACGTTGAAAAGCTCTGTATGCCGCCCTGTGGAATCGATGGCGGAACCATGTGCGACAGCCAGGATCGACCGACCTGCCTCAACGGTCACTGCGTGCAGAAACCATGCGAAACCGATGACGATTGTCCCGAAACGTTCCGCTGCATGGAGGACGACAACGGCATTCACTGCGAAAGACGGACCTGCACAGGTGACGAGGGGTGCGGCGACTGCGGCTGGTGCGTGGGGGGCGCCTGCTATGACGAACCCGGCCACTGTGACTACATGGCGCCTTGA
>JAGOFO010000256.1 GCA_017997155.1 Myxococcota bacterium | reverse complement strand
ACAGCACCGGAGCCGCGATGAGTCCGGCGGCGGTCATTACTGTCAGGAAAAGATTGGCGGCCGTTCCGAGCGGAGAATGTCCGGACAGCATGGCTATCTGCACGAAAAGACTGAAGATTGACAGGTCTATGAAGTTCAGAAGTATGAAAGGACTACCCGCGGACCCCCAACCCTTCGAACTGCGCTTTTTGACCACGGCGGCCATCATCACCAGCGCGAGGTTGTAGTTGACGATATTGAGCAGGTACGAAGCGCCCTTGATCCGCGCGAATTCTCCGAATCCGACCTTGATTCCGACGGTCCGCAGGAGTTGGCGGACCGAGGCCACGTCAGTCATCCACGTCACCGCGACCGCGCCGAGCGCCGTGGCCGCGAAAAGTATCAGGTTTGCCTGGGAGATCGCCTCCATGACTGTTTTTCTGTCTGTCGTGAAAAACAGATATGAAAGGATCAGTACCGTGCCGGTCCACGCAATTACCGCGCGAATCGTGTTTTTCCTGGATTTTGGGGCGTCTTTGTCCACGGGACGGTATTGTATGGCACTAGTCGTCCCGCGGCGAGGCCAATATTTCGGCCGCCGGACGTGGTAGAGTATCGGACGGCCTGCAGGCATGGGTGGGGCAATCCGGATGGTTTCCGGCGGACTTCAGGATCGGACATTGGATACTCAGGGCACCCGGGTGGACGCGGTCTTCGTGTTCTCGTATCCCTCCCGCGCCGACACTTTCAGGTTTCCAGCCATCTTCGCCTGCTGCAGCGGCGAGATGAAGGCCCGTGGATTCAACACGCTCGTGGCGGAACTCTTTCTGGATGAGGCTGATGGCCTTTCCGCCGCCGCGCTGTCCTCCTTTTGCGACATGATCGCCCTGGCAAGCCCGTCGGTGGTCGTGCTGTCGGACGTGTTCGAGCCGGCCGTGGTCGACGCCATCCGCGGCGTGTTCGATGGCGAACTGGTGTGCACGGATCAGCGTGATCCGGAACCTGACGGGCCGATCGACTGGGTCGTCGAAAGGTTCGAAACCAATCCGCTTCCGCTCGTTGAGCTTGTTACCGCCCTTGTCCGCGGCCTTCCGGTCGACGGTATTCCGAACGTGCGCGCCGCATCGGCCATCTCGCCGACACGACTCGAGCCGTGCGCCACCGTCCCCATGTTCACCGCGGTTCCCGACTACGGCTTCCTGGCTTTCCCTCCCGGAACGCGGCGTCCTTCGGAACGGCTGTCCGTGTATGTGAATCCGGGGTGTCCATGGGCGTCAAGCGTCGCGTCCAACCCGGCATACGAAGGGGCCGATCTCGTCGGACCGGAACTCTCGTTGCGGGGGTGCGGCTTCTGCCTGCAGGATGGTCGCTACTCCGGGCTCGATGCGGGCGCCACCGTGGATCGCGTGCTTCTCGAGCTTCGCTCGTGGGTCGGAATCCATCCCGGATGCAAAGAGGTGGTCATCTGGGATGAGTCTCCGTGGCGTTTCCTGCCCTTGCTGGTCGAACGGATTGCCGATGAGTTGAAGGCGCCAATGACCGTCTGTTTCCATTCAAGGGTGGACGACCTGCTCCGCCATTCGGCAACGATCGAGAAGGCATGCGCCGCAGCCAGGCGCAAGGCAGACTCCGGTGTAACGCTCGCCCTGACCCTGATTGGTTTCGAGAACTATTCGAATGCCGAACTCGCGCGCATGAACAAGGGTGTCACCGACGTGGAGTTGTCGGCCGCGGCGGCGGAGTGCAGGAGAATCGCCGACGCGTGGCCGGACGTATTCGAGTTCGACAGATTCCAGACGTCCAGTTTCATCCTGTTCACGCCATGGACGACCGCTTCGGATCTCCGTGAGAACGTTGCCGGTTTCAGACGTGACGGGATCCTGGACTTCGCGACCGGCATGGGATTGACCAAACTGCGCCTCTACCCGGGCCTTCCAATTTTCAGGCTTGCCCTGCGCGATGGCCTGGTGTCGCACGCGCCTCTCGCCTCCGGCATGGATTCCGCCAGGCGTTTCGGATACTCAACCGATGTTCCGTTCAGGTTCAGGACTCCTTCGGTTGAGCATGTGTACAGGCTGAATGCCGTTCTGTTTCCAATGGTCGATCGGAACGAGCAGGTCGACCTTCTGGACTGGGTCGTTCGTTCCGTGTTCGAAGGCGACGCGGCCGATGCGTCACCCGACGAGTTCGCGGCACTGTTTATTCGGCTTAAGCGGGTGGTTGATTCCTTGAATTCAGCCAACCGTCCAGTCGAACCTCAGCATGATGCGGCGCCGGCCCGTAGGAGCGAGGGCAACGAGTCGGAAACAGGACCGGTGAAAGCAGAAAGACGCACCCTGGAAATAGTTCTTTCCGGTCAAGGGGTTCCAGGGGCGCAGACCCCGCCTGATCTCAGGCTTGACCCATCGCCGGGAAGGCTGGCCGTCAGGATCGCGCGCCACGGAGCAGGTGCGTCGATGGTGCATGTGATCGGGCGCGAACCTTGTATGTCGCCGGTGTTCCTTCGTTCGGTTTACCTGTCGCGTCAGTCCGGCATCCCCAGGGCGGCCGTCCGCACGGCGGGTTTTGCTTTTTCGGAACCCGCCCTTGTCGCCAGGGCGATCAAGGCCGGGCTGACCGACGTTGAATTCCGGTTTTTCGGCCTGAAGGCCGATGCATGGTCATCGGTTACCGGGAATCCTGCCGGGTACCGCCTTTTTGAGAAGGCTGCGGGACTGGTCGGAGCTTCGCGATCGCTCATCCGTTCGCGCGCGTTGATCGAGCTTGGCCTGGTGGCACCGCATCTGGCTGGCAATGCGGCCCGGATGGCAATGGACTCAGGTTTGTCCGGGGTCTCGTGGGAGGCTCCGCCGGCATATCTGCCAGTACGTGGCCTGGCGACCTTTGTAGGCGAACTTGAAGCGTTCCTGGATTCCCGCGTCAGATCGTCGCAGGAACATCCCTGACCGAGCGATGCATCCAGATCGGGTATGACCACATCACCCAGCCGTTCTCGGGCGTGGCGAATCTGTGATGCAGAAAATCATCGTGCAGGTTGATCGCCGGGATCATCCTGGCGACCCTGGATTCGAGCAGATCCTCCCGACCTTCCTGCGA
>JAGOFO010000255.1 GCA_017997155.1 Myxococcota bacterium | reverse complement strand
TTGTCCTCGGGGCCACCAAGATAGACGCGGCCATAGGCGCCGAACATCTCGACTTCAAGGATCCGGATTGGCGCGACCTTTTCCGCCTGATTGGCCGCGACCGCGGCGTACGCGGCCGGATGAACCTCAAGAATATGGAAGGCATCGTTCTCGAACAGGTGTTGTCCGTGACTCAGTCTGTTGATCACGTTCGACTGGTGATTGTCCGTCCCGAAGATGGTCTGACTTGAGACAATCGCGGGTCGCAGCGCCGATAACGAATCCAGCCCCAGATGTTCCAACGCCACCCTGCCCGCCTCGCGAACCTGACCCTGATCCCCGGCGTGCACCTGGAGCAGTCCATATGCCCGCTCGACGACCAGCATACCTGGACGGCATGTGGTGGCCTTAAGAATTCGATCAAGCAGTATGTTGACCGCGATGCCTGGCGACACTTCAACAAGCAGGGCTGTGTCGCCTTCAAGGGGCAGAAAGCCGGTGCACGACGCCGCGATGAATGAAGCAAGCTGCGGCTGAAGCTGGTCGACGATCGAAAACGCCCTGAGTTCGGCAGCGTCGGACATTCGTGCCGGTCCCCCCCCAAAATTCGACGCCTAGACTAGCATAAAACACAGCGGGAACGGTAACCACGCTGCGAATCAGTGTAATACCCGATAATGTCTGCAATACATCTTGTTTTCTTTCGATACAAAACGCTATTATTGACGGGAATCTGGAGGCTTGCGTCATGAAGCGTCACTCACCGGTATTTGCGATACTTTTCGCGGCACTGCTTGCCGGCACAATAACGGGTTGTGGCAGCGAACTCCCCGGGATTGATGTCGTTTACTCCGAAGACGAGGGCACGGTCGATGTGCTGCCGTCCGACGTGGGCGAGGACATCCAGGTTCGTGATGAAATCTCGAAGCCGGACACAGCCGAACTTCACCTTTACGAAATCATCCTTCTGCACGATCTGTCGATGCCGCAGAGTGTCCGCGTCGGCACAAACTTCCCGATCGTCGCCAAGGTCATCGACTACGCACAGAACCAGCCGGCCGGCGACCTGGTAGTGACGGCTGAAATCACCTCGATCAACGACGCGATATCGGGCAACCCGGCGACAGGCGACGCGGCTATCACCACCCAGGCGGCCATGACCGGCACACAGGACGGAGTCGCAAAGATCGGCTTCCAGTCGGGAACCGTCGAAGGCGTCGTGTATCAGGTGACTGTGTACCTGCCCGACTACCCGCAGGTCACGCCCAAGACGATTGACCTTCGGGTCTGGGATATCCCATGCGGCTGTCTGCGCACGACGATGGACTACGATGGCACTGTCTCGATGCTCAAGGACATCGAGATATACATCCTTCCCGAGGAATTCCGTTGCAACACTCTCGGTCCGACCGACAAGATTGGCGATGAATTCATCGTCGCTTCCAGGACCGCGTCCAACATGTACAGCGACATCACGTTCGACTGCCTGCCCAGCGAACGCCGCTACACCATCTACGCCAGAGCGGGCGGGTCGTCGTCAACGTGCGTGGCCGCGACTGGCTGTTACGAGGGCATGTATATCTCGCCGACGGTCTGTCAGGACGTCGAACTCGAGCTTTACTCGACCGTGATGAACCCAGCCGGGCTGTACGATTCGATCGACCACTTCGACTTCACGAACCTGGTCAAGCAGTGTGCCGGTGGAGAAACAACGATCTCCGGGTGCATCACCGGTGCCGCGGGCGGCGATATCGGTCGCACGGTCTGCTGCGCGCTTGCCGAGATGATCAAATTCTTCGACACCCCCGGCACCACCATCATGGAGGGCATCCGCGACCTTGTCGGCCTCTGGATTGGGTCAATCTGGGTAGACATGGTGTACAACCTTGTTGGCGGAATCATTTCCGACTGGCTGACGAACTGGCTCAAGAACAGTTCGCCCGATTGGCTGCAGGATTTCTTCACCATGGGCGAAGACATGATGGGAACCGTAACCAACCTCGAACTGGTGTCGGATCTCCTGCTGAAAAAGGTGAACAACGACTTGACCGTGCAGGGCACGCACTTCTGGTACGGGATGAACCTGTACTGGAAGTTCGGATGCAATCCCCGCGATCCCGGCTACGATCAGTGTGGCAAGATTGAACTGCATCTCGACGACTACATAACCGACCCGAACTTCCCGATGAACTTCCTGGAAGGCAAGTTCAACGCGGTGCTGGCCGACTTCGACAAGATCTATCTGAACCAGCATGAGATCAAATTCAACTACGGCAAACTTGTGCTGTACGTCATCAACGAGGTGGTCATCGCGGGATTGACTGGCGGAAAGGCGCACAGCATGCTCGAACTGATCTTCATGTGGATCGATTGCAAATCTTTCTCAGAAGGCACTATCGGCGACATCATCGAGGCGCTCGGTGTCGGGAACAAACAGGATCTCGAACAAGCCTGCCGCAACACGCTCACCGGCCTGTTCGGGTTCGTCGAGGCGTTCCTGAACGCTCTGGCGCTCGATACGTCTCTGTCGCTCACTGGCAATGCCCGCATGATTGACGACGACTGCGACCTCGAAGTTGACCAGATCATTAATGGCGTGTATACCGGCTACGTGCAGGGCGACACGTCGCAGGCTCTTGTCACCGGCGACTTCGAAGCGACCCGCAAGTAGTGACTCCAGATGACTCAGACACATCGACTCAACACGGTCATAATCGTCATGCTATCGATGTCGGCTGGGTGCTCGTTCTCCCGGCAGCTCATGCCACTCGTCGGCGAGGATGAAAGGGCTCTGGCATTTTCAGGGCCGAACAGATCCAACCTGGATCGGACGGCCGCGGTCATGGCGTTCGAGGAGTTCGTCACGGCCGTACGCGATGGCGACGCACAAGGTTGCGTTGCCCGGCTTGGCCCGGCAAGCCTTGCGCTGTTGAAGGGTCAGGCAACAGCATCCGGCATCACTCCGGTCGAGTTCTGGCGGCGCGGCGATGTTCCAGGGCTGTCGCTTCCAGGTACCGGTCGACCTGTCTCGGCGCTGAAGGGAAGGACGACGGTGGCCGAGATCGGACGATTCAATCCTTCCCACAGGGAGGTACTC
>JAGOFO010000254.1 GCA_017997155.1 Myxococcota bacterium | reverse complement strand
TTCACAAGGAATCTGAAGTGCTTGAATGCCTCGGGGTGAACGCGCAGCTTGGTGTTGGCCCTCGCCGCGATCTCCGCCGCCTCGCACCTGGCCGCTCGATCGGCGCTGTCAAGCATCGGCTCGGCCGCCTTCAGCGCGCGCTTGTTGTCGTGCGCGTTCAGATATGCCCAGGCCTGCAGCATCGTGTTGCGGCCAGGACCTTCGGAACCGAAACCCAGTCTGGAGAGCAGTCCCGACAAACCGCCGCGTCGCGAGCCGGTGGTCCCCTCCAACTCGCGAATCAACTGCTGCATCGCAGGGCTGTCGCGTCCAGAACCAATCATCGATTCAGCAATCTGTTCAAGAACTTCCGCGGCCGGATCGTTCTTCTGAAGGTATTCCGACAGCAGTTTTTCGGCATCCCTGTTCCGATCCGCTTTCACCAGCATCTCGATCCGTATCGATAGAGCCTGTCCCGAGAGCGGTGAAGCGTCGGGAATCCGCCCGAGGCTGGCAAGAGCCTCTTCCAGATGTCCGGTCTCGCGCATGGCGATTCCATACATCAGCGCCAGATGATCAGACACGAATGACAGGCGGCCAGCGAGTTCAGGAACCACCGATATGACACACAACCAGTCGTCGCTGTTGAAGCATGTCCAGGCCAGCAGGAAGGCTGTTTCATCAGGTCGGGTCGCGGTGACGCTCGCCGCGTTGTCCAGAAGAAGCTGCCTGGCCTCGGCGAACCTTTCCTCCTGGACAAGCTGCACCGCCTGAAGTTCCACGCCACCGGTGAAGATCATGTTGAAGTCATCGGGTCGGACAACACCCGGTGCAGGCTTGTCGGCTGGAGAGCCCGCCCAGAGTGACTGCCGGGTCGATTCCGACAGAATGCTGGCTTCCGCCGCCTCCGCCGAATGGGGGTTCGCGAGCATCAAGACAAAGGACAGAACCACCAAGATTGTCCCGGGAATGACCGTCATGTCGGAATCCTTCATTTTCAATCAGGGCGATCGCTGCCGGATGGGCAGCAGGTCATGACTGTGATTTTACGGAACGGGCGCGTGTAACGGCGAAGTAGTAGTCGGCCAGCGAGATAAGCATCATGGCACCCACCAGCCATGAAACCACCATCGCGACCGTTTCGAGCACCGTTATCGCAGTGGCGGAAGCGGATGTCGGGACGTAGTGAGCCACCAGCATCGTCATCAGAAGGACGTCGGCTCCGACGGCCAGGCTGAGTGACTTGAGCTTTCCGGAAGGTCTCGCCGCCACGACCAGCCCGTTGGACGCCGCAATCACTCGCAGCGTACTGACGGATGCCTCGCGGACATACATCACGAACAGCAGCCAGAACGGAATCAGACCAACCCACATCAGACACAGGTACGCTCCGAAGTTCGAGATGGTGTCGGCAAGGGGATCGGCCAGCTTTCCAAGGTCGGTCACCTGCTTGTGTTTACGGGCGAGGTACCCGTCAACCATGTCGCTGAGCTGCTGCAACGCGAATATCGCCAGTGCCGCGATGAACAGTCCCGGTTTGAGGGTACTGATCAACTCGGCGGTCGACTGACCGTATCCTGAACCTTTGATCGCCAGCCAGAACAGAAGCACCAGCGCCGGACTCAGGAAGAGACGAGCGGCCGTGATTTTGAGCGGGATATTGTTGAATCTGATTTTCATGGCGATATCTTAAGCCCATTTTTGGTCGGATGCCCATCAAAAGCATTGCCACCGTGGCGATTGCCGATGATTTCAGGCTCCGTGTCCCTTGAACTCATCCATCGACGAGTTTACACCGAGAATCGTCATCAGTCTGTCGAAACAGCAGATCGGCAGCGCGCGGGCAAATCCGATGGTCCCAAGGAAGGGCGGCATGAGCAGCCTTGGACTGTCCTTTTCGATGGCGCGGACGATCCTGGCGGCCGCATCTGTCTCTTTCAAGATGGGGAGCAGCAGCTGTGACTTCGTCTTGACGCCTTTGAACATGCCGGTGTCGATGTAGAACGGGCAGACGACGGTTGTCTTGACCCGCGACCGCCGCTTGTTCAGTTCGGCTCGCAGCGATTCATCAAAGCCGACTGCAGCGAACTTGCTGGCGCAGTAGTCGCCAAGTCCAGCCACACCAACAAGGCCGGCCGCCGAGGCGACGGTCACAATGTGGCCGCTGTCACGTTCCAGCATTCCGGGAAGGAACGCCTTGGAGGTCCAGAACAGGGACAGCGCGTTGACCTTCATGGTCAGTTCGATGCGTTCGTCGGGCACATCCAGGAACACTTTGCCGCTGACGATGCCTGCGTTGTTGATGAGCACGTCGACTTCGCCGCACTCGGCCTTGACGCTCGCCGCCGCCGCGTACACGGCTTGACGGTCCGTAACGTCAACCACAAAACCCCATCCGGCGTCGGGGGTGATTTCGCGGATCTCGTTAACGGTCCTGTCGAGGTTGGTCTGGTTGATGTCCCATATGACCATGCGCGCGCCCCTGCGGGCCATGTCAAGCGACATCAAACGTCCGATTCCGGCCGCGCCGCCGGTCACTAGAACAGTCCTGCCCTTGAGATTTCTCATTGATTTGTTCCTGCCTTATCGAAGGTGTGATGCTAGATATGGTACAGCAATCTGACTATTACGGGGCGACCGAAACCATTTCCCAGTTGTCGATGGTGACGGAAGCGTGGGGATTGGATGGCTCCCAGGTTCCATCCGGGGCGCCGTAGTCGTACATGCGGAGCGTACCGGTCGCGGTAGCTGCGCCGGCCGGGGCAACCGCCGAGTGAGAGAGCACCTGCCAGGACGCGCTGTCGATGGAGTAGTCAGCGGCCCAGGAGCTGGAATCACTGATGAAGTTGCCGTCCATATCCTGGAACGCCAGACCCATGCGAACCCTGCCCGCGGTGTCGTTGTCAAGGAGGTCGACCGAGACCATCACGTTGTGGCCTTCAGCCGTCGGGTACTTGTAACCCTGAACCAGGTCCTGGTTGGTATCGGACGTCCAGGTCAGGACGATACCGGCCGTGCCGTCGGCGCCGCCGTCAACGACTCTGGCACAGGTGTAGGTGTTGCCGGTGCCCTTCACGAAGCCTTCGGGCGGATCCTCGG
>JAGOFO010000253.1 GCA_017997155.1 Myxococcota bacterium | reverse complement strand
AGGTAAGCGCGGCTGGCAGGATCCACAGGAAAGGCACGCCACGTCCCGGCGATCTGGTTTTCTTCAGTCTGTCGGACCGCGCGCCGCACTCGGCGAAGGCGTCGAATGTGATGGTCGGAGTCGTCGAGAAGGTTTCGGACAGCCGCATCACATTCATCATGGCCGGGAGCCGCGGCGTACAGCGGGGCACCATGGGAATCGGCAAGGCCAGGGTGAAGGAAACCAGACTGAAGTCCTGCAAGCCCCCGCCGCCGAAGAAAGAGAAGTCCGCCAGGGCCTCAAAGAAAACCAAGTCCACGAAAAAGTCAGGGACCTCGAAAAAGTCCACCACCACGAAAAAGGCCAGCGCCAGGGAAAAGGCCAGCGCCACGAAAAAGGCCAAGCCCGCCAAGCCTGAAAAGCTTCCTTGCACGACATCCGAACTCTACATTGGATTCGCGGACATCGAGGACGTGGCGCTCACCATGAATCCGAAGCCCCCGACCGAATGGAAATCACCCGAAGCGCCTTGAACGGCCCGGACGCACGACCTGAAAGTCTGTAATCTGACTGAAATCCGAATCAGAGGATCGTTACGAGAGGACGCGGCAGTTCCGACAGAAACACGGACGGACGGCAAGATTCCACGAAGCCGCGACTCATTCTGGTTCTTGAATACGAAAGGTAAAGGACATCACGCGCACGCGTCATGGCCACGTACATCAGGCGTCGTTCCTCTTCCAGGGCCTCGCGCTCGCACTGCTGCGCGATCGCGGCGGTCGGGGCCGTCTCACGGCGTGGCCTGAGTGGAAAAAGGCCATGCTCAAGACCGGTCACGAACACACATTCGAACTCCAGCCCCTTGGCCGCGTGGACCGTCATCAGGCTGACCACGTCGCCATTGCCGCCATCGTCCAGCGGCTGGACCAGCGCGACCTTGTCCAGAAACGCGGCCAGTGATCGTTCACCCGTCATGTTGGTGAATTCCTGCACGGAATTGACCAGTTCGTCGACGTTTCCGAGACGCTCCCTGGCCTCGTCCGAATCGTCCGACTCAAGCGCGGCACGGTATCCGGATATAACAAGAACCCTCTCAAGAACATCGCGCGAGTCATGATCCCGGGCGTACACCGCGAGATCGCAGATCATCTCCACAAACCTCTGGATCTTGTCCCGTGTACCCCTGGCCGCTTCGTCGCCGACCGCCGCGAGAGCCTGCAACAACGGGAGGCCTGATTCCTCGGAACGCTGCCGTGCCTTGTCCATCGTCACCTTGCCGATTCCGCGCGCCGGCACGTTGACTATCCTGTCCAGACTGACCGAGTCGAGCGGGTTCACCAGCAGCCTGAGGTAGGCGATCACATCCTTGACCTCGGCCCGCTGGTAAAAACGCATCCCGCCAACGACCCTGTGAGGAATCTTGCTTCTCCTGAGCGCGTCTTCGAACACTCGCGACTGGGCGTTTGTACGGTAGAAGACGGCGATCGACCCCATCCCGATTCCACGTCTGTGACGGGACTGAATCTCGGAAACCACGAACGCTGCCTCGCCGGACTCGTTCAACGAACGATGAACCATCACGTTCTCGCCGTGGCCTCGAACCGCCACCAGTTCCTTCGGATACCTGTTTCGGTTGAAACCGATGACGCGCGTTGCGGATGAAAGGATCTGCTCGCGCGAGCGATAGTTCGAATCCAGCACGATCCTGGTCGCCTCGGGAAAGTCCTGCGCGAACTCCAGGATGTTCGCGACGCGCGCGCCACGCCATGAATAGATCGACTGATCATCGTCGCCGACGACGCAGATGTTCGGTCGCGGCCTGCATATCTGCTTCAGAAACTGGTACTGGGCGAGGTTCGTGTCCTGGAACTCGTCGACGATCAGGTGTTCGAAGGATCCCTGAAGCTGCTCCCTGACATCGTCGTGTTCGGAAAGCAGCTTGACCGACATGGCCAGAAGGTCACCGAAATCCATCGCGCCCGAACGTCTGAGCGCGCCCTGGTAACGCCGGAAGGCGTCGGCAAGAATCGCGTCGGCGTTCGACCTGGGCTCCGGCGGGTCCAGCAGGCCGTCGTTCTTCAACCGGTCAATCCATGACGTGAATCGTCTGACCTGATCCCTGGGTATCGTCAGTTCATCCAGAACGGTCTTCATCAGTCGTTCGGAGTCATCGTCGTCATAAACCACGAAGTCTGCTGGAAAACCCAGTTTTTCGTGATTAATCCTTAACAGACGCAGGCACATCGAGTGAAACGTGCCCATCCATCGTGGCGTCGCGGCCCCTTCGAGAAGCGCCCTGACCCGGTCGCGCATCTCGCCGGCGGCCTTGTTAGTGAACGTCACGGCAAGTATCGAGGATGGATGAACCGCGCGCTCACGCACGAGCCACGCGATACGATGCGTAATCGTCCTGGTCTTGCCCGATCCCGCGCCGGCCAGGATGAGCAACGGCCCTGACTCGTGGGTTGCCGCCTGGTACTGAGCACTGTTCAGCCCTGAAAGGATTCCGGGCCTGTCGGAGTCCTGCATAACGAAACCATGTCCTTTCGCATCTGCGTAGTAAGAGGATCCTGGTGGAGTTCGAAGCTCAGTCGACCGGCACGGTGACGATCCCGCCGGAAACCCGGGCAGGATCCCTGGAGACGACATCCGCCGCCTCGAAGAAACCGGTCGTCTTGGACCAGCCGAGAACCAGCGTGCGGTTTGACGTGCGAACCGGTTCACCCTGGGCCTGGCGCGGCACGATACCTGTCAGGACAAGGCCGTTCGGGGACTTTCCCTTCATTCGGACTTCCCATTTCATCTTGAAGAACGTGCGGGTGCTTACGCTGGGTTCAATCGCATCCTCGATCGCGTCGAACGAGAAGGAGTCGAACTCTATGCGGTCGCCATCAAGGATATAAAGTCTGTTCACCGCGGCCAGCGTGTCGGTTTCGGCGTCCTCAAGCTTGAGCGAGAGCAGAACGGCGCTCCACCCCGGGCCGAACGAGGTCAGATCCACCTGGTCCACAACCTCGTACCCGCGCATCTTCAATGACTTCTTGTTGATGACGGGACGATTGTCACAGACCTCGGGAGCCTGTGCCTCGAGTACCGCGGGAGCCTGACCCGGCTC
>JAGOFO010000252.1 GCA_017997155.1 Myxococcota bacterium | reverse complement strand
CCGGGATCACGTTCAGGGTCGGGAACATGTCCTCGGGACTGTTTCCGGTGTCCACAAACTGCGAGTACGTCATGAAGTAGGTTTCCTGCTTCAGCTTGATATCCATCAGAAAGGCGATCGCCTCTTCGGCGCGAGCCTTCTTCATGTATCCGCGATAGCTGGCCACCGCGACAACAGACAGAACGCTTAATATCGCGACCACGAACATCAACTCAACGAGGGTGAAACCCCGTCTGGATTCGATTTGCATGGTGCTTTCCTCGGATGACGATCCCTGAGGCATTTTAGGACTGCCGGATGGCTGGGTCAAACTTCGTTTGTGGTATCCGTTGATTTCGTTCATTTCACGAAAGCGTCACGCTTGAGGCAACGTTGAATGAACCCGGGGGCGGGGCCGGTTCCCGGCAGGGTCTCAGAGGCACTTCCAGTTGGCGCGGGGGAAAGTCTTGTTCACGCCAGGCGCCTGGGCAGCGATAACGAAGATGGTCCGGCGGTTGCGCTCCTCGTCCACGTTGTCCGCGGTCATCACTGCCAGCGAGTCCTCGCCGAACCCCTGGTAGCAGGTGCGGATGCGCAGCCCATGTCCACGGAACCACTGGGAAATCGCGCGCGCGCGTTTTTCCGACAGCGCGTAGTTCGCCTCGTGCGAGCCGACCGTGTCGGTGTATCCCGCGATGTAGAGCGTGGCCTGGAAGCCGCCACCCAGCTTGTCGAGCGCCTCGACGACCCGGTCAAGCACATCCACCAGCTTCGGTTCCTCGCCGGGAAGTACGTCCCACTTGCCGGTTTCGAAGATGACCTCGCGCGCGGCCGGGATCTGCACGAAGAACGGAGTCATCTGGATGCCGTTGTAGAAACCCCACTGGTCGTGAGCCTTCAGTTCGACGTACCCGATCGACTGCCTGGGCGGCTGGAACTGGATGGTTGTGGGCTGGCCAGCCGGTGTCTGCACCTTGAATTCCTTTGTCATGATCGGCACGCCATCTTCGGTGACGATGTTCAGGGTGACCAGCGCGACCGCCTCGGAGCCGACGAAGGTGATCGTCCCGGCTTCCAGGTTGATGGTGTCCTTGGTGATCTCGATCTGCATCGGCTTCGCGACGACGACATCCAGCTTGTACATGTCGGCTTCTTTACGTTTGCCCCACTTGATCTCCATCGTGTATTCGTGCCGACCCGGTTCCTGGTCGAAGAAGAATTCCTGCCGCTGACCGAAGCGGATCAGCTTGGACTTGAGCGTTATGACCTTGTTGTCGTCGCGCGTCAGCTTGATCGTGACGTTGTGCATGTTCGTGTTCGAACCGATCACGATCGAGGGCTTCTTGTCGCCCAGCAGGGCACGGCTGTTCACCTGCAGTTCGTAGGGTTCCTGGGCCGTCGCCGCCATCGGCGCGACTATGGCGCAAACAACAAGGGCCGCTGCCGCCAGAAGGTGTGTCGGAATCATTCTGCTCACTTCAAAAACCTCGTTTTCCAGGTCAAATCACAAAATCAGTTGGTCCGCGCCCTGGCGAACCGCGCCTTGACGCCCCGGTCGCGGATTCTTGCGGCAAGGGTCAGCGCCAGAAGCGCGGCGACCAGTATCGCCATCCAGGCGGCGGTCGTGCCGGTCGTACCGTTCGGGCCAGTCAGGCCGGCCGCCGAGCACCCTGTCGGATCGGGGATCTCTTCCTTCCATTCCTGCTCGTAAAGGGCGCAGAAACCGTCCATGTCGTCCTGACCCAGGTCGCGCTTCAGGGTTTCTGCCGGTTCGGTCTGGAAGTACATCGTCTGTTGCGAGCTGTCCGTTACGTCCAGCATGGTGTGGTCCAGGCCTATCACGTGTCCCAGCTCGTGCGTCAACGTGTTCTGGATGTCGAACGCGTAGCCGGTCGGTTCGATCCCGAAGTCGAACGACCCGTCGTTCATCTCGAGCGCGAAGTTGAGGATCTCGCCAGTCCAGGCGCTGTGGAAGATAGTGGTCAGGGCGAGGGTAAGCGACGTGTCGAACTGTTCCTGTCCGGAACGGTTCGATTTCCATGTGGCTGAGTCCTCGAAGATGATGATGTTCGTGCCGTTTTCCGACCCGTTCGAAGTCTTGAACGCGGTTCCATCCTGTACCGGACCGCCGTTTTGAAGAACTGGATGCTCGCAGTCCACTTCATTCCATGTGGCCAGTGACGACGAGATAGCGTCAAGCACCGCATCACCAGGGGCGTCCAAGGTCAGCGCGCTGTCGTGAAAGACCGTGATTTCGGTCTCGTACCACCTGAGGGGAATGGGGCCCACCGAGGTTTGCAATTCATAAAAGGTATAGCCGGAAAGCATCGCCGCCGAGACCAGCAGCGCGACCGACGCGATCAGGCGGGGCAGGGCGGGGCATGGATGGTGTTTCGTCATCTTGCCACCCCGCGTCCAGCCGAGCGCACCGCTTCAAGGAATTCCTTCAAAGGCGCCTGGTTGTTGTCAGTGACCCCGGCAGTGGAACGGTCGGAACCGTCGGACGCTCCCAGACGAGGGTTCAATCCGCGGTTGAACGCGCCCGCTGCCAGCCCCCGCACCATCGGAGTCCCGTCCAGGGCCATCTCGACCCTGAGGGCGCCGACCGCCATGCCCGTTACCATGAACCTGGACGGGGCCATCCCGTTTGCGGCCGTCACGTCCGGCGTCTTCAGGAAAAGCACGACCTGGTCGCCGGCCCGGAAAGTCGGAATGCCGGTCACCACCTCGCCGTCGTCGCCAAGCGTGCCGCCCGGCAGTGTGAACTGGACCGTTGACCCGGCCTGTCCAGCCGCGACCTCATCGACCCGGACGGTGTAGTCCGTCACGATCCGGCCGTTGTCCGACCTGCGGCTGGAGGTGTCGACGACCTCGCCCCGCACGACCGCCGACGACATTCCGACCAGAGCGTCCAGCCCCGGCACCACGAACGTCGAGGCGCCGGCCTGAACCGGAATCGCCATCGCAAGCGCCAGCAGCACCGGCATCGCCACCTGGAGGGCGGCCGCGCCGACACGCCTGGCCCATGAATCGAAACATCCGACCTGTCCGGTCCTGTTCATTGAAGCCTCCGGCATGCGCCCTCGCGCCCGCGACCGCTAGTATAGGAACATTTTCGACATTGATTGCGACTCAATTGCGA